>JAUVGT010000095.1 GCA_030593645.1 Deltaproteobacteria bacterium | reverse complement strand
AAGTCCAACTTCTGCGTTGTGCTGCATTTCGCAATCATTCAACGTACTATAAGTACGCTTCATGATTACGAAATTTGCACGCCTTGAATTTGAACTTTTTACGAAACCGTCTAATTCGGACTTTTTACGAGACCATCAAATCATGGTCCCCTATATTTACAATGATGATAATCATAAAGCCGTTTTCATAAAAATTGCAACAGATAAGTCTATTATTGGATGGTTCACCATATGATCATATCTAAATAAAAAAGTTATTAAAGAGCTTTTTAAAAATAATCATGGACAAACACCAATCAGGAGTGATATTAGTTTACGTTAGTCATTAAAAAATCAAAAGGAGGTGATCAATTGGGTAGTGTAATCAAGAAGCGAAGAAAGAAAATGCGCAAACATAAACACAGAAAACTGCTGGCCAGTACACGGCATCAGAGAAGGAAGGGTAAATAAATGGTACCTCAACTCTTTTCTGTAGAATAAAAAAGCACCCGGTTTTAAAAACCTCGGTGCTTTTTTATTTTGTCCTTCTTGTATAAAGACTTAAAATCCGGTCAGCATGCAGAGTTAACAGCAGAGGAATCAATCGCCTCCAACCCCGTTACCCCTGGTTCCAATTCCTGCTATTATTTTATTCCCTTTAAATATTTGAAAAGTTCTGAATCGGTTGACAATACGATTGTGCTCTTTTCATCGAGTGATGTATTGTAAATTTCAAGTGTTTTGATAAACGAATAAAACTCAGGGTCTACACCGTAGGCTTTGGCGTATAATATTGTCGCTTCAGCATCCGCCTTACCTTTGAGTTCCTGTGCAGTCCGGTATGCCTCTGAAGAAATCTGTTTTAAATCTCTTTCTTTTTCACCCAAGATTTTCTGGGCCTCGCCTTTACCTTCCGCGCGGAATTTTTCCGCGATCTGTTTTCGCTCCGCGATCATACGGCCATAAACCGATTTCCTGACCTGTTCAACATAGTTTATTCTTTTAATTTTAACATCCACAAGCTCGATGCCGAACAGATCCAGTTTGGGTTTTGCCTGTTTCATGATACCCTGTGTGATCTTTTCCCGGCCGATACGAATCATATAGGTGTCTCGTTTATCCTCCTGAGTATCCTCGAGCCCGATTTCAGCTGTATCCAGTTCACGATTGCTTTTCCGAACCGCTTCGATCAGGTGGTGGGAAGTGATCGCGTTCCTTACCGCAGGATCGATGATATCATTCAATTTACCCATCGCGTTAATGGGGTTGTTGACTGTTTTAAAGAATTTTACCGGGTCGACAATTTTCCATCGCGCAAATGTATCCACCCATATGTAAGTTTTGTCCAGTGTGGGTATCTGTCCGGGGTCACCGTCCCACTCCAAAAGGTTTTTGTGAAAAAAGTTGGCCTTCTGCACAAATGGTAATTTGAATCCCAATCCAGGTAATATCTTGGGTTCACCGATAATTCTTCCGAATTGTGTGATGACCACCTGCTCAGTCTCATCGACAATATAAGCCGTATTGAATACAACTATGACTGTAATTGCTACCAGAACTAAGAATACACCTTTTATTTTCATTTGATTACACCATTATCTTTGTTGAGGTTAAGAAGAGGCAAAAGATTTTTCTGATTAGAATCGATGATAAATTTTTGCCCAAGTTTTGGAAATAATTCCTTCAAGGCCTCCAGGTATAAGCGTCTTTTTGTAATATCCTTTGCTTTTGCATATTCTTTATACAGGGCGTTAAACCTGTTCGCATCACCCTTGGCACGATTGATCCTATCCAGCGCATAACCTTCGCCGGCTCTGATTGTTCGTTCGGCCTCTCCCCGGGCAGCGGGGATTGCCTTGTTATAATCTTCCTTTGCCTGGTAGATCATCTGCTCTTTTTCCTGAGTGGCCTGATTCACCTCGTTAAAGGAAGGCTGTACCGGTTTTGGCACATTCGTCTTTTTCATTTCGATTGTAACCACATGAATACCGGTCTCGGCCTGGTCCAACTCTTTTTGCAGCTGCTCTTTTGCTTCCACGGCGATTTCATTTCGTTTGCTGATAACCTCATTGATACTCCGGTCACCGACTACCAGCCGCATGGACGCTTCTGACATATCAACCAGTATTCTCTGCACGTCCCGTACCTTAAATAAATAGTTGTAAGGATCTTTGACCTTGTATTGTACGATCCATGGAACTTCGGCCACGTTCAAATCCCCGGTAAGCATGAGGGTCATATTATTGTGACTTTCACTGCTTCCTGTATATCGAAATCTTGATTTTTCTCTTGGATCAACCAAAGCAGCGCCGAATCCTTCTGTCCGTATTTGAGTAACATTGACCTTTGACAATGTTTCAATACCCAGGGGCAGTTTCCAGTTCAATCCGGATGTTTCTGTCCGCACATATTTTCCAAATCGCTGTATCACACCCACCTCATCCACTTGGATTCTGAATACAGATGTCCATACCACGATCACGAAAAGGACGATTATAATTAAAATCGGCCCTCCGGGAAGCTTAAACTCCTTGAATTTATTAATAATGTCTTCTACTTGCGGCGGTGTTCCGCCTCCTCCGCCTGACTGCCTTTGCCGATCTTTCAGCTTTTCCCAATCCCAATTCATAATAGATCCCTAATTTTTAAATGATAGATTTATTATACAATCAATAGTTGCGACTTACGTGACTTAAACGATCAGTATTACATCGAACCCACTTCTCTTGGTCACTAAATAAATGACGATGAATGCCAAGTCAAGTAAAAACGAATTCCAAGTGCTTAATTACATCTGATATTCGATATATTCCCATGTCTATGGTCGGTTTAATGTTAGAGTGCATAAAGAATATACTCACTGCTTTATAAGATGTACACATAAAATCAATATTTTTTTGGTAAATGTTGCATCCCGTCCCCTGCGTGTATATTATGGTGTGATTCAGATGAATATAAAAAGAAAAAAAATGAAAGAACCGGCCCGGCTTGGTGACATTATCGATAATGTACTCCACTCTTTCGGGCAGAATCCGGAAATGAGGATGGTGGAGGTCTGGCGTTTATGGGACCAAATTCTGGAAAAACCGATTGCCGAAAATACCCGGCCCGCTGCATTCAGAAAAAAACTTCTGCTTGTGCACGTATCCAGCTCCTCATGGATACATCAGCTTCAGTTCATGAAAGATGATATCATCGTAAAGATAAATACCGCTTTGGGTGAAGATTTAATTGAAGAAATCAAATTTAAAATCGGTCCGGTATAATTATATCCCATGGGTCAATTCGAACATTTTACATCCGACACATTTTTTCACGGTCAGGTAATCGTTACACAACATAAATCAGGTTACCGATATTCCATCGATTCCGTGCTCCTTGCCCGGCATGCCGATCCCCGCCCCGGCGATACGGTCATCGACCTTGGTACCGGATGCGGAATTATTCCCCTGATACTCGCATTTCGACATTCAGATCTAAAGATATACGGCATAGAAATACAAAAAGAACTTGCCGATATCGCCCTTCTTAACGTAAATGATAACGGATTTAAAGACCGCATTTCCATACTCGCTATAGACATGAAAAAATTGAAAAACAGTATGACAAACGGTCCGGCTGACCTGATCATCTGCAATCCTCCATACAGGAAAGCAGACTCCGGCAGGATCAATCCAAATCATCAGCGTGCCGTGGCAAGGCATGAAATCAAGGTGACTTTAGACGATATCATTCAAACGGCCAGAAGGCTCCTGCGCACCGCGGGCCGTTTCATAACAATATATACGGCCGGCCGAACGACGGATCTTCTCACCACCATGCGCGCTGCTGATCTTGAACCAAAATTCGCGCGTATGATTCATTCCAGGAGCGATACTGAAGCAAAAATGGTATTAGTAGAAGGTGCCATGAGAGGCCGTCCGGGAATGAAAATCGGCCCCCCTCTAATCATATATAATGAAGACGGTTCCTATACCGAAGAAGTTGACAAAATGTTTTTACCCTGATGTTTTTAATGAAGTTTATTGACTGTTTGAAACAAAAACTATATTAAGTTTTCGGGTTATGGAGAGGTTGCCGAGTGGCTGAAGGCCCCGCTCTCGAAAAGCGGTATCCTGCTAACGTGGGATCGTGGGTTCGAATCCCACCCTCTCCGCCACCCAATATACACTCCGATCTAATTCCATTAAGAATCTAAGGGTTCGCGCAAAAATAAATTCACAGATTTTAAGGGTCGAGGCGCCCAGTCGGCAAGGCGCAAATGCGTAGAAATATCAAGCATATTTCGAGCTTTTGCAACGCAGCCGAATGGGATGATTCGCCCCTTAAAATGTGAAGTTATTTTTGCGCGAGCCCTAAGTCACCGACACACCGTAATGAGTATATTTACCATGAATATGATGGTTGGAGTCCAATTGTGATTCAAAGGAGAAATGATATGGAACCGGAAATGAAAACATACGTTACCATCATTGGAATAAAAATGAAAAAAAGGTTATATATTCTGATTCAAACAATTGTGATTTCAATTTTATTTATCGCCGGCGTCTACATGATGATAAATGAAATTAAAATATTGGGTTATCATGCAGGATTAATCACGATTGTTCTCGGTATCTTTGAAATTGGTGAAACAATGTACGTATTAAAAAGAAAAGTGACATATGAGTAAATATTCAGGCGAAAAGAAAAAGCACCACATAAATAAAACCAGCATACGTCTCATTATCCTCATAAGGCACATAACATTCGGAATTCGGGGTCGGTATCGGTATCGCAATCGTCTTTTATTGATCACTGCAAAAAAGCGATGTATTGCCTCTCTAATGGGCACCCCCCGGTTAAATGGCTTTGCATATTTAACAGGGCAGGCACAAGGAATTGCCCCTACGAATAAACTGTAGAGACCCGGCCTTCATTCTCTCAAAATAAGGTTATAACTATGACAGACACATACAATAAAACACATTACCCCAGCATTTTCAATGATGTCATCGGACCGGTTATGAGGGGCCCTTCCAGCTCCCATTGCGCGGCCGCGCTGCGTATTGGACGCATGGTCCGGGATTTTATGGATAATAATTTAGAAGAAATACTCATCGAATTTGATCCGGAGGGTTCGCTGGCCACCACCCATGAAAGCCAGGGGTCTGATATGGGACTTTTTGCAGGCCTTCTCGGCTGGGAAACGACAGACGCGAGGCTTGTGAGTTCTCCAGCGGCGATAAAAGAAGCCGGTATTAAAGTGAACACCAAGATCACAAAATATTCCGCGGAGCATCCCAACACATATAAAATGACGGTCAAAAATTTAAAAGAACAGCATGAAATTACGGCTGTATCCACGGGAGGCGGGATAGTAGAAATAATAGAGATAGATGGAATCAAACTATCCATAGCCGGGGATTATTATGAAACCATCATTAAAACGGAGTCAGAAAATAGCGAAGTCATCGAATATCTCCATAAAAATATTGATTATGACAAAATCATTACCACAAGTAAGGCCGATAATCATTTCATTGAAATCAAAGCACAAAATTTTCTGGAGAAAAGTGTTACTGCCGAGTTGAATAAAAATTTTAATATCATATTCACCAGAGAAATCACGCCAATACTTCCGGTGCTGTCGCGGAGGGTTGTTGAAGTTCCCTTTATCACCTGCGATGAATTGCTAAAATACAACCAAACCAAACACCTTGAACTGTGGGAACTGGGAATGATTTATGAGAGTTCCAGGGGAAACATGCCCGAAAAGGAAGTATTCCGGAAAATGTCGGATATTGTAAACATTATGCGGATGTCTATCCATGAAGGAATCAAAGGGACAGAATATAACGACAGAATCCTGGGTTCTCAGGTAAAATCTTTTAAATCCGCGATGAAAAGCAGCCGGTTTCTTGAAACCGGTATATTGAACCCGATCATCCTCTATGTCACGGCTATGATGGAAGTGAAAAGCTCAATGGGTGTCATTGTGGCCGCCCCTACCGCGGGGGCATGCGGCGGCCTACCCGGCGCATGTATTGGTGCTGCTGACGCCATGGGACTGCCCGTAGAAGATATAACAAAAGCAATGCTTGCCGCCGGAATGATCGGCGTTTTTATTGCTGCCCACGCAACCTTCGCGGCGGAAACAGGTGGATGCCAGGCGGAATGCGGGGCCGGATCAGGCATGGCCGCAGCAGGGCTGGTCACATTGGCCAAGGGCACCTGTAGTCAAGCGGTTCATTCCTCATCCATGGCACTTCAAAATATCCTGGGCATGATCTGTGATCCGGTTGCAAACCGGGTCGAAGTTCCGTGCCTTGGCAAGAATGTAATGGCAGCCGGAAATGCGCTGACGTCCGCGAACATGGCGCTGGCAGGTTTTGACCCGGTTATTCCCCTGGATGAAGTGATCCATACGATGCATCAGGTCGGGAAGAGCCTTCCTCCTGAATTGCGATGCACCGGGCTGGGAGGGCTGTCGGTTACAAAAAGTTCTAAAAAAATTGAAAAAAAACTGGGCCGATTATGATCAAAAAATCCGAAATGGCTCCAGGATCAGCAATCAGATTCAAACCCAAGCGTGTGTCAACGTATCAACACTCTATTTTTTTCAAATTCATTCCTTTGCTCTGAAAATACAATCCAATAAGGCATATCATCTCAGGTTAGTAATCGGTATTTTTATTGCAAAACAACCCGATCACACTATATAATATAATTAATCCGAATTTCACACAAACCTTCTACCAGGAGCGCATATCTTATATCATCTAAAGGACTTTGGACAGTAAGCCCTTGATCCAACATAAACCATGCACTCTGATAGCGAAGGTGGTGAAAAACCAGGGTTTAACAGACCCCTTATCGATCCATCTATATATTACCGAAACATTTAAAAATGACGACCAAAACCGCAGACATCAACATATGCCCGGTGACAGGTTTTAAAATCTTTCAAAAACCTGAATGGATATACGTTAATTTTGATCAGCAATATCGTTCAACTCTAAGTATCATTAATGACAGAATTCTGCTGAGCCGGCCTTCAGGCTATATCAGGCTTGACAGCATTAAAAACGCTGTGGGATTGATCAGTCAAATCGTAGGGGAGCATTTTGAGAACAAAAACAGGTACGTGATGATTGAAGATTTCACAAACCTGGATGGATCGTCAATCAGAGCCCGGCAATACTTCATTGAATACCTTATAAAACGGAAAAGACTGATCGGTTTGATCTTCTATGGCGCCTCCCCATTCACAAAACTAAGTATCAGACTCGGCAGACGGTTCAACCTGGTTAAATACAATATCCAAATCGTTGATGACTATCCGGAAGCAATCAGGCTTGCGGTTCAAATACTCGATAATAATTCGCGTAAAAAAAACAACCCTTTATGGTCTGGCCAAACTCAACCGGTTCAAACCACTCATGAAACTGAATCGTATAAATCCGATGTTTCTGAGGACAAAGGAACCCATATCCTTCCGGGTATCTGTCCTGCTTCCGGTCTTGCCGTCACTACCCGTCCGGAATGGACAAATATCGATCTCGGTGAAGATTATTCAGTCACATTTAAATTTATCGGAGACCGAATACTCCAGGGCCTTCCCTGCGGTAAATCGGGAGAACACGGCATGGCAAACCTATTTAAAGAACGAAAAAAAGTTCTTGATGCCATGCTGGGTCCGAATGAACCCTTTTTCGAAATAAGAGATTATTCCAGGGTCCACAGGAAAGTCACAAAATCCGGAAGAACGCAGATGGTCAAAGGACTGAAAGCAGATAAGTATCGAATCATCGGATACATTGGATATAACGCGCGCCTGATTGTCACGCTTTCAATGAGCACCGGTTCGAGACTCGGCAAAGCTCCTTTTCCCATGTTCACGGTTAAAAACTATGAAACGGCTGTGGGAGAGGCTGTAAGGGCCATTCGGCGCAAGGGGTTTGATGTCATCAAACTTCCTGTCACATCAAAACCGGAATGGAATCTCGATTTCCCCACTTTTACATCTAAATTTGAAATTCTCGGGAATGATGTATTTCATGCAGTTTCGTCAGGATTCTTTAAAGAGAAATATATTGCCCCGGTGTTTGCAATGCATGAAAAAATAATTCCCTCAATGCCCTTATCGAAGAATCCGTATTATTTTGTTCTTGGCGCGAAGAATGTAACCGGAATCAGCAGAAAAGCCCGGAAGATGTATATTGAACGGATAAAGTCCTGGTATGCGAAATATCCGTTCCGAATATATATTTTTTACGGGGCAAACAGGCTTCTGCGGGCAGCCATTAATCTCGCAAAACCGTTCATGCCTTTTCCTGTTAAAACCTTCAAAGATTTTAACAGTACGCTTAAATTCATAGCCAGAGTCAGGGAGAGCGATTCACCCCATGTAATTCCTGCTGAAACGGTTGAATTTAAAAAACAAAGTTACCATTCAGGCAATATCAATAAATACGTGGATGAGCTTATTCTGTTTTTGGGAAATATCAACTGGGAAAGCAATGGGTTTGATCAAAGCCGAACGATAGACCCCTCCCACCCCTTTAAATCTGTTTTTGACGCGATCTCGCTGATTAAGGGTGATCTTGATGATCTTCTTGATGAGAAGAAACGGGCCGAAGATGCGCTGCTCAGCGAAAAGGCGTACCTTGAAAATCTGTTTGAAAGTGCTCCTGAAGGTATTGTGATGAGTGATAATCAACACAATGTAATCAGGGTTAATAAAGAATTTACAAAAATATTCGGGTATACACAATCAGAGGCCAAAGGATGCCACATCGACTCGCTGATCGCCCCGACGGATATAAAACTCCGTGATGCAGCGAAGACTATGACAGACAAAAATAAAACAATTACCATGGAATCCATTCGAAATCACAAAAATGGAAAACAGATCCATGTATCAATTCTTATTTCTTCCATAATGAAAGGAAATAGACAAATGGGTCATTATGGAATCTACAGGGATATCAGCGAAAAGAAAAAATTTGAGACGGCTTTACTTGAAAGTGAAAACCAGTTAAGAACCATCTTAAATTCAATTCAAACCGGAATTGTAGTCATTGATCAAAACACACACACAATCATCGACGCCAAC
The DNA here is from genome assembly GCA_030593645.1 of Deltaproteobacteria bacterium. Classification (GTDB taxonomy): domain Bacteria; phylum Desulfobacterota; class Desulfobacteria; order Desulfobacterales; family JAUVGT01; genus JAUVGT01. The sequence continues at coordinate 3,717 of JAUVGT010000095.1, read as the reverse complement.
CCCGCGGCATCAAAAATAATCGGCGCTTCAAAAGAAAAACTCATGGGGCGTAAATGTCACAAATACATCTGCCCCGCGGAAAAAGGATCATGCCCGATCACAGACCTCGGCCAAACTGTCGACAACTCGGAACGTGAACTCCTCACGTCAGACGGTACAAAAATACCGATATTGAAAACAGTTATCCCTTTAATTTTAAGTGGTCAACAATGCCTTCTTGAAAGTTTTGTTGATTTTAGCGAAAAAAAGAGGTTGGAAACCCAGCTCAGGCAGGCTCAACGGATGGAGGCCATCGGCACACTGGCAGGAGGCATTGCCCATGATTTCAATAATATCCTATATCCCATCATCGGTTTTACCGAAATGGCAATGGACCATGTTCCAAGCGGCAGCCTGGTCGAGAATAATTTGGGAGAAGTTCTGATCGCCGCGAATCGGGCCAAAGAACTCATCCAGCATATTCTGACTTTCAGTCATGAACACGGCGAAGAGTCAAACATGGTAAAGGTTCAATCAATCGTAAAAGAGGTGGTTAAACTTCTGAGACCCACGACCCCCTCAACCGTAAAAATTATTCAAAATATTGACGATCACTGCAGACCGATTATGGCCGTTCCCAGTCAGATCCACCAGATCATCATGAATCTTTGTACCAATGCATATCATGCCATGAAAGAAAATGGCGGTACTTTAATTATTATGGTTAAAGAAGTAAATATCAATTCCGATCTGCTATCCGGCTATCCTGAGTTTATAGATGGAAAATTTATCCACCTCACGGTGAGTGATACAGGTCATGGTATGGATAAAAAAGTAATCGAACGGATATTCGATCCATATTACACAACGAAAGGCCCTGGCGAAGGTACAGGTATGGGTCTTGCGGTGGTGCACGGCATTGTTAAAAAACTCAATGGAAAAATCCACGTTGACAGTGATAAAGACCAAGGAACACTATTTTCCATTTACCTGCCCTGTCATGAAGGAAATGCAGAAGCCATTGCGCCTGTTATTGAGAAAAAACTGCCGAAAGGGCATGAACATATTCTTTTTGTAGATGATGAAGAGCAGATCGGCAGGATGACAAAACTAATGTTTGAAAACTTGGGTTACTCTGTTAAAACCATAACAAGCAGCAAGGAAGCGTTTGAAATATTTAAAGAACAACCGGATGATTTTGATATCATAATTACGGACCAGACAATGCCGGGGCTGACCGGAATGGAATTGGCAAAACAGGTATTGAAAATCAGACCCGACATCCCGATAATACTATGTACCGGGTTCAGTGAATTCACTTCCGATGATATTATCAGAAAATCTGGAATAGCGAAGCTGATCATGAAGCCGGTGGTAAAAAAGGAAATTGTCGATACCGTAAGAGTATTACTCGATCAAACAAAGGAGAGTCTATAATGTCAAGTATTTTGGTAATAGACGATGAGTCTCAAATTAGAACGATGCTGAAACAGATGCTTGAAAATGAGGGGCATACTGTTAAAATCGCGTCAGATGGTAAAAAAGCGATGGAAATAGTCAGTAAAAATTCTTTTGACCTTGTCATCACTGACCTTATCATGCCTGATAAAGAAGGACTTGAAACCATAATTGAATTAAAAAATAACTCGCCGGACGTAAAAATTATTGCCATCTCCGGGGGAGGACGGATAGATCCCGAAACTCTTTTGCAAATGGCTGGGAAGCTGGGAGCTGATCATACTTTTAAAAAGCCGATAAAAAGAGAAGAACTCATGGGAGCGGTCAACGGACTTCTAAGGCTGTAAAAACCCCAATTAATTCCGGGGTTCAAGGATGGTAAAGACATGCTGCATCGGACCTCTACAGTATAACCATCTAAAACAAGACCGGCTCCAGGAGAAGCACTAATACTGTTTTATATTGTTTTTAAACCACTTTTCTGATAGTTATTCAGTATTATTCGTTTAAAAAAGGCACAAAAAAGGAGGAAAAAGCAAATGACCGATTGCGAACTTCTGGAAAATTGTATTTTTTTTAATGAGAAAATGGAGAATATGCCCACGACCATGGAAGTCTATAAGAATAAATACTGTCGGGGAGATAATTCCATTTGTGCCAGGTATATGGTCTTTAAAGAGCTCGGCAGGGAAAAAGTGCCGGGGGATCTCTTCCCTAATCATAAGGATAATGCCAGGAAGATTATTTCAGACGGATAAACCCTAAAGATAACCAACGGACAGTAAATGAAAATACAATATAATTCACCGGTCATATTAACATATACTCTGATTTGTATCGCAGTCCTTATCATCAATAATTATATAGGACTTCCCGTAACCAAATACATGTTTACCGTGTATCCCCCGTTTAATTTTCTTAATCCGATCGATTATATTCGCCTTGTTTCCCATATCATCGGTCATGTCAACTGGGCACACCTTTTATCGAATTTTTCAATGATCCTGTTGATTGGCCCGCTGCTTGAAGAAAAATACGGATCCCGCAAACTCCTTGAGATGATACTCATTACAGCATTCATTACCGGAGTCTTGAATTCTCTTTTATTTTCAACCGGTTTATTAGGAGCGAGCGGTGTTGTCTTTATGCTGATTTTACTCGGATCATTTTCTAATATAAAAGCCGGCCATATCCCATTGACATTTATAATTGTCGCACTTCTTTTTCTCGGAAGTGAAATCATCAAGGGTTTCAGCAGTGATAATATTTCTCAATTTGCCCATCTCATCGGCGGCGGTGTTGGTGCTGTATATGGTTATTATCGAATCTAAAGCAAACCATCATGAATACTGGAAGTAAAAACACAAAAGAACTGATCCGGGTTGCCCTTGGATACGAAAAAGCGGATATTGCGATTATAAATGCGACGCTTCTTAATGTTTACTCCGGTGAGATCCTGGAGGGATGTTCAATCGGTATCAAGGGGGAGTGGATCGCATATACCGGTTTGGATGCTGAAAACACCATCGGCAGTCATACAAAAATCATTGACGCGGGAGGCCGGACGGTTATACCCGGTCTGATAGACGGCCATACACATCTCGCATGGCTGTATTCGATTGATGAATTCCTGAAATATGCCGTCCCGGGCGGCACAACATTGATTATTACCGAAACCCTTGAACCGTATCCCGTGGCGGGCCTGGCCGGGGTGGTTGACTTTCTGCAGTCATTTGACAAACAGCCTATTAAAATTCTTGGAACCGCGCCTTATATGGCGTCAATAAGCAATAAAGCAAGAGGGATTCCAAAAAAGGACCTCCAAATACTATTGGAGCGCGAGGATATTGTCGGCCTGGGCGAATCCTACTGGCAATCTGTCCTTCAGAATATTGATCAAACCCTTCCCCTGTATCATGAAACTCTTAAATGCGGCAAATCCCTTGAAGGGCATTCCGCGGGCGCGAGCGGTAATAAGCTTGCCGCTTACGCCGCAGCAGGTATATCTTCCTGCCACGAACCGATACGCGCGAAAGAAGTCATGGAAAGACTGCGCCTTGGTTTTTATGTCATGATTCGGGAAGGAAGCATCCGGAGCGATCTTGAGACCATTTCAAAAATAAAAGATAATCATATCGATTTCAGGCGGCTGATTCTTGTAACAGACGGTGTTGAACCGACCGATTTGATTAAAAAGGGTTACATGGATCATGTGGTTCAGAAAGCGATTGATATTGGCTTTAATCCGGTTACCGCGATTCAAATGGCAACCATAAATGT
>JAUVGT010000022.1 GCA_030593645.1 Deltaproteobacteria bacterium | reverse complement strand
AAGTCCAACTTCTGCGTTGTGCTGCATTTCGCAATCATTCAACGTACTATAAGTACGCTTCATGATTACGAAATTTGCACGCCTTGAATTTGAACTTTTTACGAAACCGTCTCATTCGGACTTTTTACGAGACCATCATATATAGCTTTGGGTGCTACCGCAGGGAATGCGCACAAAAGTGATGATGTTAGCTGTTATACTTATAGGCATAATATGTATCTGTAATGTACATTCATTGTTGGAAATTTTGTTGGTAAATGCAGCTTCTTTTTTGTTATGAAGGCAAAACGCATATAAAAACAGATGATTAAATGTTATGATAAGTCTGGCATACTTATTGTAGCTTATAGATCATGTAAAAACGGTTTACGAAAGAAATGAATTTATGCATTCTCCTAAACACTCATTGCCGGAGGTATCATGGAAATTCTAATGTTACTTGCCTTTATACTGATTATTATCCTGTTTTTTAAATTCGGCAGTCTAAAGCGAAATCTGAACCAGCGGATCGTATCTCTTGAGCAGGCAATCGATCGATTGAAAGGGCAGGTCGGTCCTTCTGATCAAATGGTCGGGGAAACCATTGAAGCTGAGACTGCAGAAGGAACAGAAGGTGCGGGAGAAACCGAACCTGAAATTTACAAAACAGCTGAACCGGCGGAAGACGAATTGGAACGGGAGAGAGTATCGGTTCCGGAAGATATCGAACCGGAGCCCCCTCCTTTGCCGGAATTTCAAGCAGAAAAAGAAACCTCTGTTGCCGTGGAAGCCCCGGTTGTGATTACCAGAAAACCCCGAAGGGAATCCGAATGGACGGCGCAATGGAAAAAATTCAAGGCCAATGTGGATTGGGAACAATTTACAGGGGTCAAATTGATATCCTGGATCGGGTGGCTGGCTCTTTTTATCGGAGCCATTTACTTTGTTAAATTGGCGATAGAAAAGGACTGGCTTACCGCGGAAATGCGTCTGGCCATAGGAGCGTTGACCGGTCTCGGTCTTATTGTTGTATCTTTTATTTTAAATCGAATCAGATATAATATTACACGCCACACACTTGCCGCTGGCGGTATTGCAATACTGTATACAGTTATATTTGCAGCAACTTTATATTATCAATTTATTCCGAAACCATGGGGTTTTCTTTTACTGACCGTAGTTTCGGCCTCAGCGTTTGTTTTATCTCTGCATCATAAGGGAATTACTATTTCAATATTAGGTGCGCTTGGAGCCTATGCGACTCCATTCCTGGTGGACCCCGGACAGGGCAATCTGATAACACTGTTTATTTACCTGGCAGTAGTAAATATCGGGCTTTTTCAGGTTATGAAGCGGCTTGATTCATCGATGCTTCTCCTGGTCGCAACTGCAGGAACACTAGTATCTCTATCGATCGGTTCATTTCCGGACGGTGATCAAATACCGGCTTTAACCATTGCCTGGATATGGATCGCAAACCTTGCTCTTTTTACAATTATTACCGATCGATTGAATATCCCCCCTGATCAATCACAATCCGTATCATGGGCAGGAAACATTCTCTATTTATCCATCATCATCCTTTCTTTTGTTTTTATTTTATTCCAGTATCGTAATGAAGCAAGCTTCCTGCTCCTTTCGGCCGGGACAGCGGGTTCTATGATACTCGCTTACAGAAAAAGCGGATGGCATAAACGGGTGATCCCATATTCTGTTTTAACATTTATCATCGCAGTGATATGGGTACCCATCAGTTTTAACCCGGGAGCTGATTCCTGGGCATTTCTTATTTTCCTGCTGTATGGAGTATTCGCCGGATTCGGACCCGTTTTATTAATTAAAAAGTACGGCATGGAAAAATCTTTTTTGTTCTGGTTCAGGGTTTTCCCGATTGCGGTTGCCGCTTTGAGTATGGCCGCTTTATTTAAGGAACCGAATGTATCTTTCTGGTTCTGGCCCATGGCTTTGGGGCTTCAGGTATTGGGGATCTTTATCAGTCTGATATTTGGCGCGGTGATTCAACTCGGTATCCTGGTATTGATCCTGGTGATTAGCGGATTGACATGGATCGTCCGGGTACCGTCCGAAGCGGTCGGATTGGGGTTCTATGGTTTTCTTTTATTTGCCGGTGCGATACTTTGTGTGGTGATTTTCTTTGCCATACGTAAACTGCCTGGGTGGATCAACTCATTAAACGCGGCAAAAGAACATATCGATCCTTTGAAGAGTAAAAAGGGTTTAATCGAGTGGATGGTTTCTTCTCCTGCGGTGGGCGGATTTTTACTACTTGCGGCCTCATTTTTGATCCAGGAAAATCTGAACCCCCATCCGGGCATGGCAACAATGGTGTGTTTTTTAGGTCTGACACTTTTTCTATGCAAGCGTCTTTCATTTCAGCCCTTGGGAATGGTGGCATTACTGGCTGCTGTATTTACGGAAGCTGTTTGGATGATAACCACTGAAAATACAGTATTGAACTATTCGACATTGAAATGGGCCATGCCGCTTTTTATTGCCGCTCTGATTATGCCTTTTACATATTTTAGGCTTTTTAAAAAATGGAACCGGATCTGGATGGCCTTTGCCCTGTTTGAAGTATTCCAGGGGATTTTTATCATCTGGGCGGCTGATCATTTATGGCCGCGGGAATATTCAGGCTGGACTCCGATGCTCCTTTTTCTCCTGAAGTTACCATGTGTTGCTATCATGATGAAAAAACTAAGGGAAACAAACGAGAGAAACGCCATCATTGCTTTCCATGGCGGTGTGTTGTTGTTTTATATATCGGCGATTCCTGTGCTGCTTCTCGATTACGGCTGGATCGGACTGACACTGGTCTATGAGAGTATGGCCTTGCTTTGGCTGAATCGAAGGGTGGAACATCCTGGATTGCGCTGGGTATCCGTATTCATGGCGCCGGCAGGAATGGTCCTTTTATTTATATTTCTACCGGATATGAAAAACCCGGAAAGTCTGAACATATTCAATAGTGCTGTGCTGTCTGTGGCTGCCGCTGTTGCCGCTCTCAGTTTTTCAGTCAGACTAAGCCCGTTTCCGGATCGATTTTTAAGAAAACTGGAAATTCCGAACTATTTCCTCTGGCTTGCCCTGGGGTGCGGATTTGGACTGCTTAACCTCATTGTTGCCGACATATTTGCATCTTCGGAAACGAGTTTCAGGTTCCTGGCAGGAGAAAAACAGCTGCAGTCGATCTGCTACAGCCTCGTTTGGGCGGCGTTTGGATCCATACTATGGAAAACAGGTGCATTGACTAAAGCCATGCGAATGGCCGGTTTGACCATTCTATGCCTCGCATTTTTCAGAATCATCTTTTTTCCATTTATTTATCCGGATGCTATTCCTGAGATGGTGCCAATTTTTAACCTGGGTTTACTGGCTTATCTGCCGCTGTTTACTATTTTACTGATTCTCTATTTAAAAGAACCTGCCGGAGAAAAAACCGCCAATGTGAAAAACCTGTTTCTGCTGATGCTTCTCATTGTCAGTTTCGTAGGCATAAAACTCGAAAAGAGTACATTGTTTCAAACCGGGGAGACATTTGCCCTGTTTAGCAGCCACACACTTTCAATGGCGGTGGCATCTGCTTTTGGGTGGCTGACTTACGGGCTTGGTCTTTTAATTTGGCCGGGAAAACTAGATAAGAACTTTAGAATAGCCGGTTTTGCTTTGTTTCTATTGGGTCTTGGAAAAGCTTCGGCACTTCCGTTTCGTTTCAGAATGGACTTTGGCGCCATTCCACCCCTGCTGAATACACCGACGCTGTTATTTGCTGTAATTGTTGGTGTCATCACATGGCTGGCGCTTAGAAAAAACGACAATAACTGGCCGATCAAAATGTTAAACAGGCGGGCCTTTTGGGGAGTGCTTCTTGCGGTGGTGATATTTTATTTCATGAATATTGAAATTGCCAGTGCCTTCGGTATACAGGGGAACCCATTCAGCTTGATTACACATGGCGGTCTGAGTCATCAGCTTGGATACAGTCTGGGGTGGTTGATATTTTCAACAGGGATGCTTATTACGGGTATACGGTTGACAAATTCCCGGGTGCGATGGGCATCCCTGATTCTTTATATGATCACATCCTTGAAAATATTCTTTATAGATTTAAGTTCACTGGAGCAGCTGTATCGTGTGGCTTCATTAATCGGGCTCGCTGGTGTGGCCATATTGGTATCCATAATTTATCAACGGTTTATCGTGGTTGAGGAAAATCATGAAACAGGGAAATAAAATTGTATATATTGTTTTATTTATTCTTTTCGGGATATTTGAATTTACACATGCGGATGAGAATTGGATCGTTGAGGGAAAACTGGAAACCATGTATTCCGGTACTGCCGAAACAGTTCTTCCGCCGGAACTGCACATGATGGCAGACCGTGGTGCCGGATATGTCAAAGAGTTAAAGAGTCTGGACATTGAATTGCTCGGACCGGATATGAAGCCGCGATCATTTGAACTGTTCTGGAAGGAAAAGAGCGGTTCAATGACCGTGCAGATCAGGTCTGAAAAAGTGACACTGGATGATGATCTTGGAATGGTATGGGAGGGATCAATCCGTCATGATTTCAGAGCGGATCACCTGCGGATTATCATTGCGGATCAACAGGGTATGGGTAAAGTTGATGTTGAAGGTTATATTGAGGAGAGATGGCAGGTTCTCGCAAAAAATGCAGCAATTTACAGAACCGGATCTCATACTCTGGCCGATATAAATATCGAACCCGGGGATTACAAAAAGTTCAGATTCCGTTTTTTTGGTTATGATGTTCGCTGGAGATATACACCGCTGCCGATTGAGAAAATAGTTGTATCAGGGAAAAGGCCGGGGAGAGGATATGTGTTTGAGTCCTTTGTACCGGAATTTATATCAGACACCCATGACGTCAATGATAGAGTGAAAGAGATAAAGGCTGCGCTCCCGGGGTCAGGTATCTATATCAGCCGAATTGAAGTTCTTACGGAAGCCCAGTTTCAGGGGACATGGACAATCGGTAAAGAAGTGATTGCCGAAGGGCGGAAAAAGTTTCAGCAGATAAGCCGGGGAAACATCTATGCCATTAAAAAGGACGAGAAAAAATTAATCATCACTATCAATCGGGTCTGGGAAGGGCGGTCCCTGATTATCAGGCTCAACACACAGGGGAGGTTTATCGGAAAAACAGAATCTCTTATGATAAAAGCCAGGTTACCTCGGCTGGTCTTTTTCGCCGATCAACCGGGTGTATATTCAGCCAGAACAGGAACCGGTGCGGCGGTCAGGATTTTGAAAATTGCCGGTGACCAGAAACGGTATATCGGACAAATATTGAAGTTCTCAAAGATAAAGCAGAATACGAACTGGCAGCCTGTTGATTTTGTGAAAAAATTTGGAGTCTTGGGAGGCCCTTTTAACATCGATGGTTATTCCTGGAGGTCCGGGGTTCATGTTCCGGGACCGGGTCTGTATCGTATTGTTTTTACAAGTCAGGCAAATATGGAAAAGAACCAGACCGGTATCAGGCTGGTTAGAGGCAATAAGCAGGTTCCGTTCTTTGACACTGGCAATGTGATTCAAACCTTGAATCTTTCGATTGATCCGGATTATAATCAGGAGAAAAACAGTACGTCCTGGTTTTTACAATTGCCTTATACGTCCATGCGGTGGGATTCCATTAAGATCCGCGCGGAGGGAATTTTTGAAAGAGATGTCAAATTCGAAAAACACAAGCATGGTCAAATGGGTTGGGAACATTGGATGACACGGCATTGGGTCAATCGTAATAGGGATGAAACCGTTCTCACCATTGATATGAGAAGTTTCCCTAATGTTCAGGAAGAACTACGGGTATCCATGGATCACAAAGATAATAAACCACTTGTTCTGAAACGGATTGAAGTGATGTATCGGGCGAGGGCAATTGTTTTTCTTGCTGCCGAGGCAGGACAGTATGAACTTGTGGGCGGGCATCCTGATGCGAACCGTCCGGTTTACGATTTATCCCTGGTTCAGGACTATTTGTTGAGTATGGAGCCGGTAGATTTGAAAATGGGTGAGATAACAGTATTTAAAGGTAAAGGTTTGCAAACCAGGCTGACCCGGGTATTCAGCAGCCAGGGATGGGGCCTTTATATCGTCCTGGGTCTGGTGACAATTATATTGTTATTTATCATTGTGAGGTTGTTCCCAAAGGAACAATAGAACTGGCAATCGTGAAACCATGTCTATCTCTACCTGTTTATATCGATCGACTTAACCAAACCTAAAGTGGTGGCCTGTAATCGTTCACATAGGATTAGAGAGAGGTTGAAGAGCAATTTGTTTGCAAGCCCCGGAGAAATATCCGTGATTTTTTTCAAAAACCGCTGGTTGATGATCAGTAATTCCACATCAGTCATGGCGATGACGTTCGCGAATCTCGGCGTTTCACTGATAAAAGCCATTTCACCGAATATCTCTCCTTTACCGATGTTTGTTAAATGGTACTCTCGCCCGCCTTCGGGATAATGAACCTCGACCGCTCCTGATAATAATAAGAACATTTCATTTCCGATTTCCCCATGGCTGATGACATGATCACCGGTACGACAGGTGATAATTGTACCGGTTTTTATCACAGTGTCTATCTCATTATCATTTAACCCTTTAAACAGCGGGCTTTCCACTTCATGGAGTTTGGTTTGAAAGAAACGCCACAGGTTTATATTTGGAACAGCCTGAGGTGAAACTTGTGATATCTGCTCTGAAAAAGTCTTTTTAAACCATACAGCCGGTTCAGGATTATTATCAAGTTTTCTGGCCATTTTATAAAATGGAGAGTTTACCGCAGCCAGATGTTCAATATCTTCGATCACCATGATCAGGGGAATTCTCAAACCGGTATCGGGATCAAAAATACATTCTTTATATCTCCGCATTCCTAATCTTTCATAAAGCTGAACCAGGGAGGGGGCGCAATAGGCAAAGTTGAACTGGCATCCTTTTTCCCGGTAAAATTGATATGACTCAGAGAGCAGAAGATCCAGAAGGTTTGTATTGCGCCAGCGTTTGTCGATAACCAGGCGGGAGGAAAATGATAAAACATTTCGCGGGAAATCAGAAAACATATCAAGACCATACAGGTCAGTCAGTTTTGCGGGAGGGTTCGGGATATCACCGGGTGTTGAACGGATTGTGGCAATGACTCCTGTTTCATCACGGATATAATGAACAATCGATATCCCATCCATATAGTCTTTCAGGATTTTATGTTCGTGATCTGCGCTAGCGAAATGCTTGCACATTTCCTTGATATACACATCATACCAGAAATTATAAATTTCAATAAATTCATCTTCTGTTTCCGCTGTTAAAACAGCTGAATATTCTGGAATACTTTGATTATCCGAGTTATTGATAGGGTCCACCTTAAAATTCCTTTCACATCTTATGATTACTGCGTCTTTTTACGTGTTTCACTTTAGAAGGAAATTCTAATATGAAGGTTGTTCCTTTGTCTGAACCGTCGCTTTCTACTTTCAATTTTCCATTCATCTCCATCATGGCATTCGCACTGTTATGCAAGCCAAAGCCGCGCCCATCCATTTTTGTTGTAAAACCATGCGTAAATATTTTATTAATATTCTTTTTGGATATTCCTTCACCAGTATCTTTTATTTTTATTTGGATGAAACCATTCGATTTTTTTAATGAGATATAGAGTTTTCTTTTATCCCTCGGAATACTGAACATGGCATCTCTGGCGTTATGGATGATATTAATCAGGATATGCATCAATTTGATTTTTTGAACCGGTATTTTTTCCAGTGAAGCATAACTGGTTATTACATCGATTTTGTTCTGGTTAATCAGGTCTGACTTCATGGTAAGCGTTTCTTTGATAATTTCTTCAAATGAATATTCTTCTGTTAGAGAGCTGGTACTGGCGAAACTCTGCTGGGCAACAATGACGCTAGTAATCAGTTCTATACTTTTGATCAGACGGTTTATATGCTCCTGTATTTGATTATTTTCATCAACAAGACAGTCTTCAAGCTCCAAATAGTACTGCATTAACTTTTTACCCTTTGGGTTATCGGATACAAATTTATCAAGGGAATCGAAATTTTCTCTTAACAGGTTATTGGCCTTTGTAAAAGATTCTATCTTTGAGTTTTTGTTTAGATTATCTATGAGTTCGGTGGAAACTTTTATATTATTTAAAATATTTCCAACATTATGGAGAATTCCTGTCGCAATTTCAGACATACCTGCTAGATGTGCCTTTTCGATCAACTCTTTTTGAGTTATTTGGAGTTGAACATCGGCCTGCTTTCGTTCAATGGCAAGAGCAACCTGCTCGGATACTGAAAGAAGAACATCCAGATCTCTTTGGTCATACAGATCAGGGTGTTTGAAACTGTGAACAACGATGACTCCAATAATTTCATTTTTAATCTTCAGTGGAGCACCCAGCCAGATTTCTGATAGTGTCATCGCCGGTTTTAAGTTCTTTTTTTTCAGGTAATCCAAAAAGTCTTGTTTTTTGTGCAGAACGGGTTGCCCTGTTTTTATCACGATTGCGGTATGAGAAGGTGAAGAACTGCTGGTGATATTATTATATTCTTTCAGGATATCTCCTACTTCATCGACAACGTAGGGGAGGGTAAGTGAATCTTTTTCTTTGTGATACAGCGCAATAAAAAAATTGGTTACATCAATGACTCTGCCCAAAGATTTATGTATGGACTCAAAAAGATCATCAAGGTTAAACGTCGTGTTAACTGCGTTTGAAATACTGAACAGAACCTGGTTAATCTCTTCTGCGTGCTTGCGATCGTGAATATCATACACGATACCTTCTATTATTTTTTGACCGTTATCATTTTCGATAACCAGTCCTTTCTCATAGATCCATTTTGCCTTGACATTATTCTTAACGATCCGATATTCAATCTCATATGAAGAATTACTATCCAGTGCCTCCTTAATTTTATTTTCAAAGTGATTACGATCATCTGGATGTATGAATTGTTCGGAGAATAATACACTATTTTTTTTATCCTGAATAAAATCGACTCTATTATTACAGTTACTATTCTTTCGGTCGATCCGGTGATGGAAAACTCCGGTGATCTTTTTCGGTTCGTATCCGGTTATGTTTTTTACTGCGGGACTGACGTAGCTGAAGCAACCATTTACGTCCGTCGAAAAAATCATACTGTCGATATTTTCTAAGAGGTTGCGGTAACGGTTTTCACTTTTTTTCAGTTTTTCCTGGTTTTTTTTCCGTTCGATTGCCAGGGCAACCTGGTCAGAAACAGAAATAAGGATTTCCTTATCTCTCTCATTATATCGATCAGGATCAGTGTAGCTTTGAACAGCCATGGCACCGATTATGGTGTTTTTTACCTTTAGAGGAACACCAAGCCATATTTCAGGAGGATTACCCAATATCTCCTGGTTCTTTTTGTTTGCATGTTCCTTCAGTTTATATTTATTAAAAAACAGGGGTTTGCCTGTTTTGATAACTTCACTGGACATAGAACTGGATTTACTGGCATTTTTTATTTCGCTGAAATTTTCACCTGTCTCATCCATATAATATGGAAAAAGAATTCGGTCTTCCTTTTTATCATATATTGCTATAAAAAAATTTGTCGCGTCAATGATCGTGTTCAGGGATTTGTGAATCGATTGATATAAATCATCCAGGCTGTAAGCCGTATTCACGGCATTGGATATGCTGAAAAGAGCATTCAGATAATGCTCGACACCTGTATTAGGACCAGGTGCACCGGAACCGGGACATACTGTTACGTCGGCTTGTGTTTTATTATGTTTATGAGCCATGATTAATAGGTGATGGAAAATTGATTTCGGTTGATATCTTCTGCCTAAATTACCGGTTATAAAGATAGATATATCATTGGAAGCGGTTTTTAAACCACGTCTGACAAGTTTACCCCAACTGATACGGGAATGCAAATAACATATTTCTGTAAAAAAAGAATCAAGCTTGAATAAATGAATCGGTGCTGTTAATATTAGAGATGCTAAACTAATATCCGCTCATGTCATAACTATCAAGGTTTATAACTGTGCATATCAAGCAATCACATGATGAATTAATAAGAAGAATCAGTAATCTGGAAAAACAATTAGCAGAACATAAACAGGTTGTGGAAGAACTGAACAAATATAAATTTATTGTAGATGCAGCTGATGAATTCATGACTCTGATCGACAGAAATTATGTATATGAAGCCGCAAATAAAGCCTATTTCGACGCCGGGGGTAAAAAAAGATCTGAAATTATCGGTAGGACCGTGGAAGAAGTCTGGGGCCGAAAAAAGCTTGATAATGTAATCAATGATTTCCTGGGCGACTGTTTTACGGGTAAAGAATCTTATTCAGAGGACTGGTTCAAGTTTAATGAACGAATTCTTAAATGCTATGCCATTAATTATTATCCTTACCGAAATAAAACCAATGATGTGACTCATGCGGTTGTCATATCCCATGATATTACGGAACATAAACTGGCAGAAAAAAAACTTAGAGAATCGGAATCTTTATTGCGAAAAACCTTTGAAGCCGTTCCGGATGTTATGACGGTTCATGATAAAGATTTCCATATCATATTGAGCAATTGGAAAAAGCGGGAAAGCATTTACGAAAAGGAAGGGGAAAACCGTCCACACTGCTACGAAGTATACATGAATCGTGGTAAACCGTGTGAGTCCTGTCCGGCTTCAAAAGTGTTTGATACAGGCAAACCGGGCAGATTCGAGCATACAGATAAGAAAAACGGTAAATCATATGAAATAAATATATATCCGGTATTTGATGAATCTGAAAATGTGACCATGATTCTTGAACATATAAATGATATCACTGAAAGGAAAAAGACTGAAAAAGAGAAAAGAAAGCTCGAAGCCAGGCTCCAGCAGGCACAGAAAATAGAATCGATCGGAACACTTGCGGGTGGGATTGCCCATGACTTTAATAATATCTTAACTTCTATTATCGGCTACACTGAAATAGTTATGGATGATTTGGATGAAGGAAGTTTGACTAAGAGGAACCTGACTGAAATTCTTACTGCCAGTAACCGGGCAAAAGATCTTGTAAAACAGATACTTACATTTAGCTGCCAGACTGAGCAGAATCTAAAGCCCGTACAGATCGGCCAGGTGGTCGTAGAAGTATTAAGACTTTTAAGGGCATCGATACCGACGACAATCAAGATAAACCAAAAAATTGATGATAAACCAATGACCGTGCTGGCTGATTCTACCATGATTCATCAGGTTTTGATGAATCTTTGCACAAATTCCCTGCATGCCATGGATGATGACGGAGGGACACTCGATATTTCTCTGGATCCGGTTTTTCTTGATACGGATTATACTTCAAAATTCCATAATCTGAACCCCGGTAATTATCTCAGGTTAACGGTTGAAGATACCGGGCATGGTATGACCGCGGAAATAAAAGAAAGAATATTTGAACCCTATTTCACAACCAAGGAACATGACAAGGGAACAGGCCTGGGATTGTCTGTGGTTCACGGTATTATTAAAAACCATGATGGGCATATCACAGTTGATAGTGAAGCGGGTAGAGGCTCAAAATTTCAAATCTATCTACCGTTACTGAAAACTGCAGTGATCAAAAAGGTAAAAGAAGACTCAGAACCGGTTACAGGCGGTAATGAGAATATTCTTTGCGTGGATGATGAAGAACAGATTATAAGAATGCAGCACCAGATGCTTGAACGTCTTGGATATTCTGTAACAAGCAGGATCAGCAGTTATGAAGCCCTGGAAGCTTTTAAAGCAGATCCGAATAAGTTCGACCTTGTGATTACGGATATGACGATGCCGAATATTACCGGAGATAAACTGGCAATCGAAATAAAAAAAACAAGACCTGATATCCCGATTATACTTTGTACCGGATTCAGCGAAAGTATCTCCGAGGAACGGGCTTCTGAAATCGGAATTAATCATTTGCTCATGAAACCGGTAGGAAAGGATGATTTCGTCAAAATAATACGAAGGGAATTGACAAAATCGGGTAATAGTACCCGGTGAGATGATGATAAAAAATAAATCCATATTCACAATAAGCCAATATGATCATTACGAAACCAAACTGGATAGAGTCCTTCGAAAAAAAGTCAGCAGCCTCTCTCCCCATTCATCCCAATATTGTATCAACTGCAAAAATAGCCCTGGCCGCACCCATCCTGTTACTTGCCTCAAAACAGGTTGGTATACTGCCGAATTATCCCTGGATTATCATTGGTGGTCTTCTTTTGTATGGCCTTTTTGATTATCTTGACGGTGCAGTCGCAAGATACCAGGAAAAATTTACATATTTTGGTCTTTATTTTAATCGCGTTACTGACTTCATTGTCCTGTTGATCATATCACTGTTTTGCGTTGATATCCTTCCTGTATGGATTATTTTTATAAAGCTTTTTCTGGATTTGCTTCGTATCATTATGTACATTGCCGGAAAGAGAACACCGGAAACCAGGATGTGGACAGGCATTAATTATACGGCTCTTTTTTCAATGATGATAATCAGCCAGGGGTGGTCGCCGGGATTTATTAATGCCATTTTCGTATATTATATTCTGTGGCTTAACATATCTTTTTCCATTGTAGGCATACTTTATAACCTGAATATTTTGCAGAAACGGTTTATCGCTGACGCGCTTTCCGGGGCGAATCTTCTTTGCGGAATTTTCAGTATGATCTTTGCTTCAAAAAATCGTATCGATGTCAGTCTATTATTTTTAATGCTCGGCGCGGCCTTTGACGGTTTTGACGGTGCGGCGGCGAGGAAATTCGGCGGTACCCGATGGGGAGTCTACTCTGATGATATTGCCGATTGCATAAACTATGGTATCGCCCCCGGAGTTGCACTATATTTGATTATCAGCGGGGTCCAGGGTTTTATTATCGGAATGTTTTACAGCTGTTTTACAATCGGCCGTCTTATATTTTTTACTCTCAATAAAGATTACAGCGATCCAAATTATTTCTGCGGCGTGCCAAGTACTGTCGGGGCGTTGATGACGTTGTGTTCACTCATCCTTTTTGAAAATCATCTGCTTTATGTTGGGTTGACTGTGGGTGTCGCCTGTATTCAAATGGTTTCTTTTGATACACACTACCGGCATCTCGGCCGGGTGCTTGCTTCAAACCGGCGTATTATTTACGGTATGCCGATAATGATCGTTCTACTTATGGCCGGAGATTTTTTTATGAATCGTATGATTCCGGTTTCAATCATTTTCAGTGGTTGTCTGATATATGGATTTTTACCGACAATTAAACATTTCAATGAGCTGATCAGAAGGAAAGGGACAGGGGAAGTGTGATTTGTGTCGAAGTGGATTCAAAATTTTCTCTCTGGGGAAAGGCCGATAGTCGTTAATTGCGAAGGATAATAATTAACGGAAAATCGGCCCTTACATACCTGTACTAATTATTTCTATAAAACCGCGGCTTCCTTAACAGGATGGGTTTTTAAATACTCAAGCCTGTTCAGCCCGTTGATATAGGCTTTACCGCCGGCAGTAATGATATCCGGATCCGCGCCTTTACCCAAAGCAATCAATCCGTTTTCTCCCAAGCGTACGGTAACTTCACCCTGGGCGTCTGTGCCGCCGGTCAGGGCGCTTACAGAAAAACGAAGGAGCTCCGACTCAGTACCTGTGAGTTTAGCGATACTGTTAAAAACCGCGTCAATGGGACCGTTACCATAGCCTGCTCCCTGTACCGATCTGTCATTAATGGATAGCTTAACACTAGCCATGGGAAGGACTGTTGTCCCAGCCGTTACGTGGAGATATTCGAGACGGAAAATATCTTTTGTCCGAAGAATACCTTCGGTAACGATAACTTCCAGATCTTCGTCCACCACATGTTTTTTCTTGTCTGCCAGTTCTTTGAACTTTTTAAAGACCAGATTCAATTCCTCATCGGAAAGATCATACCCCAAATCCTTTAAATGTGTTCGCAGGGCATGCCTTCCGGAGTGTTTGCCAAGGACCAGCCTGTTTGTACTCAGGCCGATTGTTTCGGGCTTCATGATTTCATATGTCATGGGATTTTTTAATACGCCGTCCTGGTGGATACCGGCTTCGTGCGCGAAAGCATTAGCACCCACAATTGCTTTATTCGGCTGAACAATGATTCCTGTAATCATACTGACCAGACGACTTGATGGATAAATATATTGAGTATTAATCCCGGTAGAAACCGGAATATAATTGGGTCTTGTGTTTAATGCCATTACCACTTCTTCCAGGGATGTATTCCCGGCCCGTTCTCCGATACCGTTAATCGTCACTTCAGCTTGTCTCGCCCCAGCCTTAATCGCCGCCAGCGTATTGGCTGTTGCCAGTCCCAGGTCGTTGTGACAGTGAACGCTCAATACAGCTTTGTGAATATTTGGTGTATGCTCGATAACATATTTGACCAATTCACTGTAATCTTCTGGTATAGCGTAACCCACGGTATCCGGTAGATTAACTGTTGTGGCACCCGCTTCAATGGCCGCTTCAAAGACCCTGCACAGATAATCACGGTCACTGCGCGATCCGTCTTCTGCTGAAAACTCGATATCATTTGTAAATGATTTGGCATACTTTACTGCTTCAATGGCCGCTTCAACGACTTCATCCCTGGACATTTTGAGCTTGTATTCCAGGTGAATGTCGGATGTGGCAATAAAGGTGTGTATTCTGGGTTTAACCGCATGCTTTACCGCTAACCATGCCTGGTCAATGTCTTCCCTGGAAGTTCTTGCGAGAGCCGCAATAACGGTTTTTTTCAATTTGCCGGCGATTTGGGATACCGCATCCAGGTCACCTTCGGATGCGGCCGGGAAACCGGCTTCAATGATATCAACACCAAGTTTTTCAAGCTGAATGGCCAGTCTCAGTTTTTCACCGGTATTCATACTTGCACCCGGAGACTGTTCGCCATCCCTTAAGGTTGTATCAAAAATAATGACTCGTTCGCTCATGGTATACTCCTTTGAAATAGATGGTTATCATTTATTTTGACAGCTTATATTGAAAGCTTTCTTCAAGTGCCTGCCAGCTTGCTGCGATAATATCATTTGATACTCCGATAGTACTCCAAATCTGTTCCTGATCACGGGAGGCAATCAGCACCCGGACTTTTGCTGCCGTACCGTCACGGCCATCAATAACACGCACTTTAAAGTCCACAAGGCCCATTGAATCAAGATCCGGAAAAAATTTATTTAACGCTTTTCGAAGCGCGTTATCAAGAGCGCTTACAGGACCATGACCTTCCGCAGCAGTTATTTCCTGTTTCCCATCGACGGAAATTTTAATGGTCGCGTGGGCCGAACACGGCTGTTCCTTGTCCTTTTCTATGGATATCCGGAAAGATTCCAGTTCAAAAGAAGGTATGTACTGGTCTGTAAATTTTTGCATCAGGATTTTCAGGGAGCCGTCCGCAACATCGAACTGGTAGCCTTCCTGTTCCAGATTTTTTATTTTTTCAACAATTTTTTTACTGTCATAGCCATTGGCACCCAGGTTGACCCCCAATTCTTTTGCTTTATATTCAATATTGCTTTTGCCGGAAAGATCAGAAACCAAAACCCTTCGCATATTTCCAACTATCTTGGGGTTCATATGCTCGTAAGCTTTTGGTGTTTTCATCACGGCACTTACATGGATTCCTCCCTTGTGGGCAAAAGCGCTTTTCCCAACAAATGGCCTGTTGTTCTGGGGTATCATGTTTGCGGTTTCGCTGATGAATCTTGAAACCCGCCTCAATTTTTCAAGCTGTCTGGCGGTTATGCAGTGATAATCCATCTTGGCATGGAGTACTGGAATGATTGAGGTAAGATCCGCATTTCCACACCTTTCACCATAACCGTTTATGGTGCCCTGTACCATTAAAGCACCGGCTTTTACAGCTGAAATTGAATTGGCCACGGCCATTCCGCAATCATTGTGGGTATGGATACCGATCCTTAAAGGACTTGATATATTATCTTCTTCGTACTTTTCCCGTAGAATACTGTTGACATGCTTTGTGATGGACTCGATATCAAAGGGGAGGGTACCTCCGTTGGTATCACACAGTACAAGTGTATCGGCACCGCCGTCAACGGCTGCAAAAAGGGTTTTTATGGCATACTCCCTGTTTTCAAGATATCCATCAAAAAAGTGTTCAGCATCGTATATGACTTCCCTTCTTTTTGATTTCAGGTAAGCGACACTTTCCTGGATCATGCAAAGGTTTTCCTTTAAGGTATTATTCATGACCTCCTCAACATGAAGGTCCCAGCTTTTTCCGAATACGGTCACAACCGGTGTTTCACTTTCAACAAGGGCAGCAATATTTTCATCTTCTTCCACTGATGTGTTCGGTCTGCGTGTTGACCCAAAAGCGGTCAGGCGAGCTGTTTTTAACTGTATGCTTTTTGCGAGCTCAAAAAATTTCTTATCCCTGGGATTTGATCCGGGCCATCCGCCTTCAATATAATGAATACCAAGATCATCCAGTTTTTGAGCGATGTTTACTTTCTCTTCGGAAGTAAAATTAATATTTTCACCCTGGGTACCATCCCTGAGTGTTGTATCATATAGCAGGATTGACTCCATGTTTCTCTCCTGGAATGAGACAGCCGACAAATGAATCAGCGACTGTCGATTTTTATTTTTTCCTGTTTTCCGGTCTCAGGCTTCGGACAGCGGTTCCGGTTTGCCACATCTCGGAATGCTTTATTTCATCAAGTTCAACCTGCAGCTTTTCCCGATAATCAGGGCTGCTGTTTGCTTCAAGAACCCGCCTGGTTTCCTTCCCGGAGATTACGCTCTCATAAAGATCTTCAAAAACAGGGGCCACAGCATCTCTGAATTTCGGTGCCCAGTCAAGCGCTCCTCTCTGGGCGGTTGTGCTGCAGTTGCCGTACATCCAATCCATACCGTTTTCGGCAACCAAACGAATCAAACTCTGGGTGAGTTCTTCAACCGTTTCATTGAATGATTCACTGGGACTGTGCCCGTTTTTTCTCAAAAGATTATATTGTGCTTCCATGACACCTGCGAGACAGCCCATCAATACTCCACGTTCTCCCGTAAGGTCACTGTTTACTTCATTTTTAAAAGTTGTGGGAAAAAGATAACCTGAACCGATCGCGATACCAAGGGCGAGCACTCTTTCTCTTGCCCTTCCTGTATAATCCTGGTGTATGGCGAAACTTGAGTTGATACCGCTGCCGTCCAAAAAATTTGTTCGAACTGTACGACCCGAACCTTTTGGCGCGACAAGTATGACATCCACATGATCAGGAGGAACGATATCTGTCTGGTCATTAAATACAATTGAAAATCCGTGTGAAAAATAGAGGGCATCGCCAGGATCCAGACATTTTTTCACATCCGGCCACTTGACTACCTGCCCTGCATCTGAAAGGAGATACTGGATGACCGTACCCCGTTTCGCAGCTTCTTCGATTGAAAAAAGAGTTTCACCGGGTACAAACCCGTCATCTATCGCTTTGTCCCAGGATTGGCTGTTATCCCGCTGGCCCACAATCACATGAAAGCCATTGTCTTTCATGTTGAGCGCCTGGCCGGGTCCCTGAACGCCGTATCCTAATATTGCTATGGTTTCATCTTTAAGCACATCTCTCGCTTTTTCGATGGAAAATTCGTCAGATGTGATTACTTCTTCAGTTGTACCGCCAAAATCAATTTTTGCCATGATTCACCTCGTTTTCTTTAATATATTGTGTTTGCATTCAGTTTCTAATGACTTCAATTTGGTTCCCTGATCAGGGCCATGGTTCCTGTTCTGGCTATTTTTTTAATTCCCATTGGCCTTAATAATTTTAGCAGGGCGTTGATTTTATCTGAATCACCGGTTACTTCCATGATGTAGTGCTCAAGCCCGATATCAATGATTTTACACCTGAAAATATCAACAATCCGCAGGATTTCACCCCTGTGCTCCGGCCGGGCTTTCACACAGATTAAAGCCATTTCACGTTTTACGGCTTCAGGACCGGTTACATCACGAATTTTTATCACATTAACAAGCTTATTGAGCTGTTTTTCAATCTGTTCGATGACAGGTTTGTTGGCCTTTGTGACGATGGTAATCCTTGATATCAAGGGGGTGTCTGTTTCAGCTGTTACCAGGCTTTCGATGTTAAAACCTTTACCACTGAACAAACCAGCTACACGGGACAAGACACCCGGTTGATTATCAACCAGCATGGTAAAAATATGTTTTTCCATCTCCATTCTCTTAAAATCCTTTTTAATTTATTTGAACCTGTTAAATCTATTTTCAGGGTTATTGCTATACCAGAAGCATTTCAGTAATGGGCGCCCCCGCAGGAACCATAGGATAAACACCCTCTTCCTTGGCAACAGTAAAATCCATTATGACCGGTTTGGGTATGGATAAACCTTCCTTGAGTACCGGACTCACTTCTTCTGGTGTAACGGCACGCAGGCCGATAGCACCATAAGCTTCAGCCAGCTTTACAAAATCAGGACAATGCTCCATGCTGGTGCACGCGTAGCGTTTTTCATAAAACAACTCCTGCCACTGCCTGACCATACCGAGATAACCATTATTCAGTATGACAATCTTCACCGGCAGGTTGAACTGGACAGCAGTTGCCATTTCCTGGCTGTTCATTTGAATACTCCCGTCACCGGCAATATCAACGACCATTTTATCAGGGCAGGCGACCTGGGCACCAATAGCGGCTGGAAGGCCAAAACCCATACAGCCAAGTCCGCCTGATGTAATAAAGTGGTTGGGTTTATTGAAATGGTAATACTGGGCCGCCCACATCTGATTCTGACCGACTTCGGTAGTGATAATAGCCTCTCCTCCAGTCAGTTCATAGAGCTTTTCCACTACGTACTGGGGTTTAATTATTTCATCCTGAGTATAGGCCAGGGGATTTGTGTTTTTCCATTGTTCAATCAGGTCCAGCCATTCCCCGCGGCGTTTTGAAAGATCACCCAAATCAATTTCATCAATCAGTCTATTCAGTTGTTCCAGGCTGATTTTGCAGTCCCCGACAATGGGAACGGAAACAGGGATATTTTTTCGTATGGATGTGGGGTCGATATCAATATGCACGATATTTGCCTGTGCGGCAAAGGCGTCTGTCTTACCTGTGACACGGTCATCAAACCGGACACCGATTGAAATCAGGAGGTCGCATTCGCTTGTGGACATATTTGCCCGGTAGGTACCATGCATACCGATCATACCGAGCCATAATGGGTCAGTGCCTGGAAAGGCGCCAAGACCCATCAGGGATGACGTCAAGGGCATACGGGTTTTATGTGTAAATTCCGTCAGCTCTTTTGAAGCATTTGCAAGTATTACTCCGCCGCCGGAGAAAATCATCGGCCGTTTTGCTTCCTGAATCAGCTGAACCACCTTTTTTAATTGCCTCATGTTTGGTTTATAATTCGGATTATAGGATTTAAGGCGAACATCTTTTGGACATTCAAACTCGATGCTGGCGCTTGTAAGATCTTTTGGTATATCCACGAGAACGGGTCCGGGACGCCCGGTTCGTGCCAGATGGAATGCTTCCTTTAGAATGACCGCAAGGTCTTCGATCCGGCTGACCAGGTAATTATGTTTTGTGCAGGGTCGGGTAATCCCGACAATATCCACTTCCTGGAACGCGTCATTGCCGATCAGGTGTGAGGGCACTTGGCCGGTAATGACAACCACCGGAATTGAGTCCATGTAGGATGACGCAATACCGGTTACCGTATTTGTGGCCCCGGGACCCGAGGTTACAAGACAGACTCCAACCTTGCCGCTTGCACGTGCATAACCGTCTGCAGCATGCACTGCACCCTGTTCATGCCTGACCAGGATGTGTCTGATGTCTGTTTTATCCAGGGCATCATAGATATCCAGCACTGCCCCGCCGGGAAACCCGAAGATCGTGTCAACTCCTTCACTTTTCAATACTTCCATCATGATTTGTGAGCCCGTTAATTTCATGATTTATCCTTTTCCATTGATGATTAGTTGATTCATTGGTTTTTATTTTACTACAGCTCCCTCAGCGGCTGATGATACCATTTTTGAATAACGTGCCATATATCCCTTGGTAATACGAGGTTCAGGCTGGGACCATTTCTTCAATCTTTCCGAGATGTTCTTTTCCGGAACCTGCAGATTTATGGTTTTTCCCGGTATATCGATATGAATGATGTCTCCTTCTTCGATTACTGCAATCGGTCCACCCTGCATGGCTTCGGGGGAGACATGGCCGATTGAAGCTCCTTTTGTGCCCCCTGAAAAACGGCCATCTGTAATCAGTGCCACATGGGGATCAAGTTTCATGCCGGCCAGGGCTGATGTCGGTGTAAGCATCTCCCGCATGCCGGGTCCGCCCTGGGGGCCTTCGTATCTTATGACCAAAACATCACCTTTGTTAATCTTTCCCTGTACAATTGCTTCGGTTGCTTCTTCTTCTGATTCAAAGATCCTTGCAGGTCCTTCGTGTCTCAGCATCTCATCTAAAACAGCCGTTTGCTTTACCACACAGCCTTCCGGTGCAAGATTACCAAAAAGTGCCGCCAGACCGCCTTCTGAGTGGTAGGGGTTATCAACCGATCTTAGAATATCGTGATCAATTGTATGAACATTCACAAGATTTTCTCCAACCGTTTTGCCCGTAACCGTCATGGCTGTTTTATCAATGAGGTTTATGCCGGAGAGTTCTTTTAAAACAGCACGGATACCTCCGGCTCGATTAAGATCTTGTAAATGATGTTTTCCAGCAGGGCTTAAAGAACAGAGGTGGGGTGTCTTACGGCTGATTTCGTTAATAAGATTCAGATCGATTTTGACATTGGCTTCTCTTGCGATGGCAGTTAGGTGAAGAACTGTATTGGTTGATCATCCAAGGGCCATGTCAACTGCGAGAGCGTTATGAAAAGCCTTTTCGGTCATAATTTTGTCGGGTGTTATCTGGTTATTAAAAAGTTCCATGATTTGCATACCCGCATTCTTGGCAAGACGTATGCGGGCGGACATCACTGCCGGGATTGTACCGTTTCCGGGCAAACCCATACCAATTGCTTCGGTAAGACAATTCATCGAATTGGCTGTAAACATGCCGGCGCATGAACCGCAGGTCGGACAGGCCGCATCCTCAATACGGGTGAGTTCTTCTTCGGTCATTTTTCCGGAAAGAACCGAACCAACAGATTCAAACACAGTAATGAGATCGATTTTACCTCCTTCAGGATCTAACGGATTTTCTCCGGTCAGCATCGGACCGCCGCTGATAAACAAAGAGGGAAGGTTCAAACGGGCTGCGGCCATCAGCATGCCCGGAACGATTTTATCACAGTTCGGTACCATGACCATGGCATCAAACGAGTGTGAAACCGCCATGACCTCAACTGAGTCGGCGATTAATTCACGGCTGGCAAGGGAATATTTCATCCCGATATGATTCATGGCTATGCCGTCACAGACACCTATGGTTGAAAACTCTATGGGTGTGCCTCCAGCCATATAAATACCCGCCTTGACAGCGTCCACGATTCTGTCAAGATGCACATGTCCGGGAATAATCTGGTTCGCTGAATTGGCAATACCGATAAGAGGTCTGTTGATTTCAGAATCGGTATAGCCGATCGCTTTAAAAAGACTTCGATGTGGTGCTCTCTCAATACCTTTTTTAACGTTGTCACTTTTCATGAAGGTTAATCCTCGCCAAAAAAAAACCGTTACCAGCCAGGGGCTGATAACGGTTTTTTGTGTTTCTATGCTTTAAGTACTACGTCATCGTCAACCCCTTTACCCCGCAGCAGATTAGTAGCTCCACCACGAGGAGGCTAATAAGGCTAATAAGATTGATAATGACGATGTTGTTATTCATAATGTTAATATTCCTAATATTTCTATTGTAAGTAACAGCAGCACTATTACTTGTCAAGTGTTTTTTTAATAATAAAAAACTCTCATCAACTATAAAATGATTGCAAAGTCAACTACTCAGTATAATCGCATTCCTTATTCAGGCATGTAACAAATACACCTTTCTTTTTAGTGGTTTTTTCGACTAT
>JAUVGT010000084.1 GCA_030593645.1 Deltaproteobacteria bacterium | reverse complement strand
GATAGGCAACAAACACGCTCTTGCATTTTGAGCACCTCACCTGGGATCCGGTTTCTTTTAATAAACTCTCTTTAAAATTGAAACTGGTACCACACTCTGTGCATTTTAAAACCATGATAAACTCCACTGATTAAATATTTAAATGAAAAATCGAGGGCAGACCACGATAATCTTCCGCGTAATCAAGCCCATACCCTACAAGAAAACCCTCTTTAACTGCATAACCGGCATAATCAATTTTTACTTCTTTTTCACGCCGTTCTGATTTATCAATAAACGCGCAAACCTTTAGTGACGAAGGCTCCATATTTTTTAAATGCTCTATCAGATTCGAAAGGGAAATTCCTGAATCGATGATATCTTCTACAACCAGCACATCTTTATTTCTTATATCTATATCCAGTTCTTTTGTATAACGAATTTTCCCGGAAGAAGAAGAATTCAGCCCATAGCTAGAAATACCTATAAAATCTATTTTTACAGGCACAGAAATATTCCGGACAAGGTCAGAAAGAAATATAAACGCGCCTTTTAGTACGCCAACGCAAATGATTTCTTTTCCTTGATAATCAGCTGATATCTTTTCAGCCAGGTCAGCAACAATTTTATCTATCTCATCTCTATTTAGAACAGGAATCAGATCGGCCATATGTAAAACCAAGTTTCAGGTTAAGGTTTAAAACAACTTATAGTAAATTCCGGTAAATTAAACCGACGGTTTCATATTTTCACATAAGCATACACTGAAATTGCCTTCTTGTCAATGAATCTGGGAATTTACAGGCCTTCCTCTGCTAATTGTTTTATTAATTTTTTCTGTTCTCTGCTGAGTTTTTTGGGGATGTCAATGTGAATACGGACATAGAAGTCACCCTTTTTTCCGGTTTTCATGTCCGGAATACCGTTTCCGGTCAGGCGCATTTTGGTTCCATGCTTT
Organism: Deltaproteobacteria bacterium; assembly: GCA_030593645.1. Classification (GTDB taxonomy): domain Bacteria; phylum Desulfobacterota; class Desulfobacteria; order Desulfobacterales; family JAUVGT01; genus JAUVGT01. Next base: position 12,377 of record JAUVGT010000084.1, on the reverse strand, counting down.
GTACCCGCCGGAATTTTCAGGCTTAATTCTCTATTATCCGGTGTCGGAACAGATATTGTGGTCCCGAGAAGGGCTTCGGTCAGTTTTAGCCTGCGGGTAGTGATTAGATTGTTATCTTCTATACTGAATACAGGATCATCGATCACCCGTGCCTTTATAAAAAGATCACCAGGGGCACCGCCATACGGGCTGGCCTCTCCTTTTCCCGCAAGACGGAGTTTTTTTCCGGTTACCATACCGTTGGGGATCTTGACAGTCATGGCTTCAGCATGTCCATTGTGATCAAAATTCAATGTTTTATCAGTCCCGGTAATGACTTCACTGATGGTTATTGGAAGCTCGTATACCAGGTCAGATCCTTTTACCTGCTGACGGGGACGGGATCCGAATGGTGAACCGGAACCGAATGAAAAGCGGCTGCCGCCTCCCCTGCCACCGAACGTGCCTGATCCAAACCCGAACTCCCTTAATATGTCACCAAAATCGAATCCCCTGAATATGTCTTCCTGTGAAAATCGCTGATGGAAACCTTCGGAACCGAATGTATCATACTGTTTACGTTTTTCCTTATCACTCAAAACAGCATACGCTTCGCTGATCTTTTTAAACTTTTCCTCAGCTGCTTTGTCACCCTTTGTATGGTCCGGATGATATTTCATGGCCAGCTTCCTGTAGGCTTTTTTTATTTCACTGTCAGAAGCCGATTTGTTTAAACCCAGTATTTGATAATAATCCAATTCCGGCATGCTTGATACTCCTTGTTTGTATTAATGCAAAACCCATGTAACGCTTCAGCATTTATTGCGAAGCTGCAACAAAACCTTCAATCAGGTGTAATGGAGGTTATTAAAACCACTTCATGCTAAGATAAGTTTTAAGCATTAGTGTGTCAAGATTGACAGTCTCGTAAAAAGTCCGAATGTGACGGTTTCGTAAAAAGTTCAAATTCAAGGCATGCAAATTTTGTAATAATGAAGCGTACTTATCGGACCCGCCCTGTTAAATTTGTCTTTTTATTTAACAGAGGAGTTGAATGATTGCAAAATGCAGCATAACGCAGAAGTTGGACTTATTACGAGACCGTCAAGATTCTATCTTTTGCCCATCGCGGCTTTAATGGCGATCATCAACACGGAAATCGCGGCGGGAGTGATACCATCGATCCTGGAGGCCTGCCCCAGCGAAGCAGGTTTGATTTCGGTAAATTTTTCCCTTAATTCGTTTGACAGACCATGGACATTTTTGAAATCAAAATCAATGGGTATCCTGATTTTCTCGAGGTTTTTAAATTTATCAATTTCTTTAAGCTGACGATTAATATAGCCTTCATACTTTATTTCGATCTCCACCTGCCTGATGACTTCTTTTTCAATCGGGTGGGGACTTCCTGCCAGGGATTCAACAAAATCATAATCAAGCTCATTTCTTTTCAAAAGCTGATCAAGATATACACCATTTTTTATCAGGGCGGATCCCTTTTTCCGCAGATATTCATTGACCTTTTCATCCGGGCTGATGACAATCGATTTGACTCTTTTTATCTCCCTGGATACCTGCTTTTTTTTCTCTTTCAAATCCTTTAATACATCTTTACTGATCAAACCCAGATCGTACCCCGTTTCCATGAGTCTCAGATCCGCGTTATCCTCTCGAAGCATCAGCCGGTATTCCGCCCTGGATGTAAACATTCGATACGGTTCCCTGGTCCCCCGCGTCACGAGGTCATCGATCATAACACCCATATAAGCCTGTGATCGGTCAAGAATAAATGGAGACCTCTTTTGTACCCTGCATGCCGCGTTGATCCCGGCCCACATACCCTGTGCCGCTGCTTCTTCATATCCGGATGTACCGTTTATTTGTCCGGCAAAAAAGAGACCGGACACGGATTTTGTCTCAAGTGTTGGGTTCAGCTGAATCGGATTCACATAATCATATTCAACCGCGTAAGCAGGCCGCATAATTTCTGCCTGCTCCAGCCCCTTTACAGATCTTACAAATTCTACCTGAACTTCAAGGGGCATGCTATTACCCAATCCGCTGGCATATATTTCTTCAGTTTCCAACCCTTCCGGTTCAAGTATCACCTGGTGCCGGACCCTTTCCGGAAATTTGACTATCTTATCTTCAAAGGACGGACAGTATCTGGCGGAAACCCCCTGAATCACACCGCCATAAAGGGCGGAACGCTCAAGATTCTTTCTGACTATTTCGTGCCCTTTGCGATCCGTGTGCCCGATATAGCTTGGAAGCTGGGGCATGGACACCTTTTTTGTGAAAAATGAAAACGGCTTAGGCTCCCTGTCACTTTCAAGTTTTGTAAATTGAGAAAAATCGATACTTGTTTTTCTCAGCCGCGGCGGGGTACCGGTTTTCATTCTCCCCAGCCTGAATCCAAGATTTTTTAGATCTTCCGGCAGCCCGTATGAAGCGAATTCTCCGGCCCTTCCGGCCTTCATTGAATTGAACCCGATATGAATAAGGCCGCTTAAGAAAGTGCCTGTAGCGAGTACCACGTTATTGGCATGATACCCAAATCCCGTGATATCTTCAACACCGATCACGGAGTTGTTTTCCACAACCAGCTTTTCAACCATGGCCTGTTTGAGATCCAGGTTGGCTGTTTTTTCAACCACGGTTTTCATGGCTGTATGGTACATGATCTTATCGTTCTGGGTTCTTGAGGATTGAACCGCAGGACCCCTTTTAGTGTTCAATGTTCTGTATTGTATGGCTGTTTTATCAGTGATTTTTGCCATCTCACCGCCCAGCGCGTCTATTTCCTTAACAAGCTGTCCCTTTGCCATGCCCCCGATCGACGGACTGCAGGGCATGGATGCCAGTTTGTCAAGATCAATAGCCATTAGAAGAACGCTGCATCCCATCCTTGCCGCGGCAAGAGCGGCTTCACATCCGGCATGACCCGCACCGACAACAATAATATCGTACGTTTTCTGATAAAAAACCATTTTCTTCCTTTAAATTTTATTTGAATTGTATATAATCAGCATCCTGCTTAAGGTCAAGCACTGGATGGGTGATATGGAAAAAAGGTATACCGATTTAAACCGTTATTTTAAAAAGTTATTTGGCTGCCGCGTGCAAAAAATTACCATTGATGCCGGGTTTTCCTGCCCGAACAGGGATGGCACACTGTCGACAGGGGGTTGTATTTATTGTAATGAAAGAGGCTCCGGGACAGGTGCCTATGGTAAAAGTATCTCCATAACAGAGCAGCTTATCCGGGGAAAAACCGCCCTTTTCAGGCGATACAAGGCAACGAAATTTATAGCCTATTTTCAAGCTTTTTCGAACACTTACGCCAATATCGATAGGCTTAAAAGTATCTATGAAGAGGCGCTTTCAGTACCTGATGTGGTGGGCCTGTCAATCGGGACTCGACCGGATTGTGTGGATGAAAAGATTATCAATCTTCTTGAAGGATATGCGAAAAATCATCTCATCTGGCTTGAATACGGTCTCCAGTCCTCACATGACAAAACACTTTCCTTGATTAACCGGGGCCATGATTTTCAATGTTTTGAAAAAGCCGTGGATTTATCAAAAAACCGGGGCATTATGATATGTGCCCATATCATTCTGGGTCTTCCCGGTGAAAACCGATCGCACATGTTAAAAACCGCGGAAACACTATCAAAAATGGATATTAACGGTATAAAACTTCACCTCCTGTACGTCATCAAGGGAACCCATCTTGAAACGCTTTATCAGCAGGGAAGGTATAAATGTCTGGAACAGAAAGAATACTCAGATATAGTCTGTGATTTTCTAGAGCGGATTCCCCGGGAAATGGTGATTCAACGCCTTACCGGTGATCCCCACCCTGAAGAACTGGTTGCTCCGGACTGGGCGCTGAAAAAAGCTGAAACCCTTTCCCTGATTCGCAGTACCCTGGAAAAGAGGGATACATGGCAGGGTAAATGTTTGACGGTTTCGTAATCCGCCGTAGGCGGACCAACTTCTGCGTTGTGCCGCATTTCGCAATCATTCAACTCCCCTGTTAAATAAAAAGACAGATTTAACAGGGCGGGTCCGATAAATACGCTTCATGATTACAAAATTTGCACGCCTTGAATTTGATCTTTTTACGAAACCGTCACATTCGAACTTTTTACGAGTTCATCAAATATTTGGAACAGCAAAGAAAATAAAGGTGGATCATCCCGATAATAGCTGGTAAAATTTAATAACCAGTAAACAAAGGAAAACATGTCTCTAAAAACAGTATTTAACCCTGAAGAAATGGATGATTTCGATCTGTCTTTTAAAGTTTTTCATGAACTGATGAATTACAAAATTGCGGAAATACTGCTTGTTTCCACATTATATGACGCGTTTATCATGGAAGAAGAAGGACGGCTCGCAGAAAGGATCATCCATGAATACAGTGGGCTTAATCTTTCCAGACCCCCCATGCTGACCTGGGTTTCTTCAGCGAACGAAGCCATGCAGATCCTCGCGCAAAAAAAATTCGACCTGGTTATCACCATGCCCCATCTGGACGGCATGGATGCTTTTGATTTCGGCAGACAGGTCAAGAACCAGCATCCGAACCTTCCGGTATTTCTCCTGGCCCATAACGCGAATAAGCTTCTCCTGGAGGCAAAGTCATCGGATCGCGGTTCGATCAATAAACTCTTTGTCTGGCACGGGAACTCAGATCTCCTCCTCGCCCTTGTCAAAAATGTTGAGGACCGAATGAATATTGAAAATGATACCCGGAAAGCAAGGGTCCGGGTCATCATAGCGGTTGAGGACTCTCCCCTTCATTACTCCTCGCTCCTGCCTCTTATGTATAAGGTGATCGTACTCCAGACACAGGCAGTGATGGAAGACTCCCTGAATGAAGAACACCGTCTTCTCAAAATGCGCGCAAGGCCCAAAATACTTCTGGCAGAAAACTATGAAGAAGCTGAAATGCTTTACAGGAAATATAAACCCTATATATTGAGCATTTTTTCCGATGTGCGTTTTCCCCGTAAAGGGAAGATGGATGATGAAGCAGGGTTTCACCTGCTGTCGATGATTAAGAAAGAATCACCGGATATTGCCCTGCTGAACTTGAGTTCGGAAGAAAGCAATCGTGAAAAAGCATTGAAAATTCCGGCAGTATTTTTAAATAAAAATTCACCGACACTGCATACTGAAATACAGGATTTTTTTGAAACACATCTTGGTTTTGGAGATTTTATCTTCAGAATGCCTGACGGCCGTGAAGTGGGAAGGGCTTCAAACCTGATGAGTATGGAAAAAATTCTCCCGACCATACCCGACGAGTCGATCAACCAGCACGCCATGCTGAATGACTTTTCGAGCTGGCTGATGGCCCGTTCTGAGATTGTGCTTGCTACAAAATTGAGACCGATTAAGCCCACCGATTTTTCCAGCACATTAAAACTCAGAGAACACCTTATCGCGTCCATTAAAGCCCGTCGAAAAAAACGTCAAAGAGGGATTATCACGGAATTTACACACGATGATTTTAATCAATATGCTGATTTTATTAAAATCGGTAAGGGGTCCCTGGGCGGTAAGGCAAGGGGGCTTGCATTTGCTTCCACACAGCTCAAGGAAAACAACTATTTCAGGGAGAAATTTAAAGATATCAATATCAGTGTACCCAAAACACTTGTGATCTCAACTGAAGGTTTTAACGCGTTTATCAACGATAACAAGCTAAAGAGCCTTGCGACCAGAGAGTTCAGCGATGCACAAATCTGTGCGGAATTCATGAATGCATCATTCCCGATCTGGCTGAAAGATAACCTGATGATTTACCTTAAACTCGCTGAATATCCCCTGGCAGTGAGGTCTTCGAGCCTTCTCGAGGATTCTTTGTATCAGCCCTTTGCCGGAATTTATAAAACATTCATGCTGCCGAACACGGACGATTTGGACACGAGACTGGCGCAACTTATCCTGGCGATTAAACGCATATACGCTTCAACCTACTTTGAAACTCCGCGTGCCTTTGCGAAAAACACACTCTACAGAACCGAAGATGAACAAATGGCGGTTGTTGTACAGCCGTTAACAGGATCTACCTACGGCCCCTATTTCTATCCTGCTTTATCAGGTGTGGCCCAGTCATATAACTACTATCCCATATCTTATATGAAGCCGGAAGAAGGAATTGCCCATATCGCGCTGGGGCTTGGTAAAACGGTTGTGGAAGGCGAGACATCCCTCCGTTTTTCACCAAAATATCCCCAGTTCCTGCCGCAGTTTTCCAGTGTGAAAGATATACTTCAAAACTCCCAGCGGTTTTTTTACGCTCTGAAAATGACCGGTTTCCCCGAAGAGTTCGGGTCTCCGGAGTGTAATGATGATGATCTGACACTCGATCGGCTCAGTATAGATGAAGTAAAGGATCACCCGCCGGTAATGAAACTTTCAGGATACTACAACCCGCAGGAAGACAGGATAAGGGATACCGTGGACCCGTCCGGGTACCCGGTGATCACTTTTGCAAGTATTTTGAAATATCATTCAATCCCTCTGCCTGAAATACTCACTGAAATACTGGAAATGGGCCGTAAGGGAATGGGAACCCCGGTCGAAATCGAATTTTCCATTAACATGCCCTTTGATAAGGATAAGAATCCGGAATTCTGCCTGCTCCAGGTCAGGCCCATGGCTATTGAACAGCAGAACCTGGATGAAGAAATCAGTGAAGAAGATATCAAGAATTCTCTTTGTTATTCCACAATGGCTCTCGGGAATGGAAAAACAAATGATATTACGGAGATTGTATATGTACGGCCGGAAAAATTTGACCCGGCAAAAACCGTCGAAATCGGAATGGAAATCGGAAAAATCAACAGTCAACTCCTCGGACAGGATAAAAAATATCTATTAATCGGCCCCGGACGATGGGGTTCGGCTGACCGCTGGCTTGGTATCCCGGTATCCTGGAAGGATATTTCCGGTGTCGGTGCTATGATCGAATCCACATGCGAACACCTGAATGCCGATCCGTCCCAGGGCTCGCATTTTTTTCATAATATCACATCACTGGGGATCAGCTACCTGAACACATCGAGAAAAGGAGATGATTTTATCAAATGGGATTTGCTGGAGTCTTTGCCCGCTGTCAATGAAACCAAATACCTGAAGCACATCACACTGGAAAAATCGCTGCTCCTGAAAATCGACGGGAAAAAGTCCCATGCGGTCGTCCTGATGCCCTAAAAAAATAAACGCTTGTCCCGCCATAGTTTTAACGACGGCGGATCGAACATCGAATGTTGAACGTTCGACGTTCATCTCTTATCGGTTCGACGTTCAGCCTCTTATACCTGCCCTTACAATTCTTTCATACATCTCTTTACATGCCTGATCAGCTGCGCCGCACTGGACATTCTTTTTTTCGCGGTCCGGGTTAGAAGTTTCCTTACGATCAAATCACAGCATGGCTGGATGTTCGGTTTTGCTTTTAGAAGGGGAACATAAGATACATTGGAAATGGAGTACATCAGGTGGGTAAGATTATCTCCCTTAAACGGTTTTTCCGCGGTTAAAAGCTCGTATAGCAAAACACCCAGTGAAAAAAGATCGGACCTGCCGTCCACTTTTTCACCCGCTACCTGTTCGGGAGACATATAATTTGGGGTGCCGAGGATAACTCCTGTCTGAGTTTTGGATGCAGACATAACGCGAGCAATACCAAAATCAGCCACTTTTACCTGCTCATTCGCCAATATGATAATATTGTCGGGCTTGATATCACGGTGAACCACACCGTTCTTATGAGCGTATTCCAACGCTTCGGCCACGGAAATAATAATCTTGAGTACCCTTCTCACGGGAAGGAGTTTTCCCATCTGGGCAAATTCGGACAGGTCCTTCCCGATAAGGAGTTCCATGGCCATATACGCCATATCATAATCTTCACCCACATCAAAAATGGTTACGATTTTAGGGTGAGACAGTTTCCCGGCGGCCTCTGCTTCCCTGAAAAACCGTTTTTTGACTTCCGAGAGTTTGTTCTGGTCAATATCCCCGTACTTCAGAGTCTTTATTGCCACTTCGCGATTTATCTTCGGATCCTGCCCAAGGTAAACAGTACCCATGGCTCCCTGGCCCAGTTCTTTTAATACCTCGTACCTGCCGAGTGTGGGTTTGGTGGTCGCGCTGTCCAGCAGCAGAGTCGATTCCTGCTTGGCCGTTCTCCCGGAAAAAATCACCGTATCACCAAGAGAAGTAAGGGCTTCGATCCTCTGTTTAATATCCTTAAACCTCCCTGCTTTCTGAATATGAGTATAAACGGACAACGCCTTATTGAATAATCTCTTGCGCTCAAAATCCTGGCCAAGGTTATAAAGCATATCCCTTACAGAGGGATTCTCCACGGGGCAGTTTAAATATTTTTCATAGGCCATGTCGAGCATCCCTTTTTCCTGGAGAGACTGGCCGAGAATTTTGTTCAGTTCCATGCTTTCCGATCGTTTCTCAGCGGCAAACCGTTTAAATCCCGAAATGGTAAACCCGATGCCAGCTATTAACACCAGTGCGAAAATCTTCAGCCAGTACCCGAAAACCATGAACAGAACAACTGCAAATCCGATCCAGGCGACAAGGAAAACACCCAGAATAAAAGCACCGTCATGGGGATTTATCCTGGGAATAACAAAAACAAGGAACAAGCCGAAGTAGAGTATAACAAGTATTTCAAGCACATAAGCCCACGGCGGCCTGGAAAAATGTTTTCTGTTTAAAATATTTTCAATCACACTGGCAGTGATCATCACTCCGCTGACATCGGTATGAATTGTTGATCGATAAACAGGTGCTCGACCGGTAGCGGTAACACCGATGAGTACGATTTTATCCCGTATCGTATCCGCATGAACTTTACCATGGAATACATCTGAAAAAGAGTATCTTTTGATACCCTCACCCAGATTATTATAATCCACAAGCATCTGGTAGCTGCCGTCCGTGGGTATTTTCAAATTCTGGAGATTCAATCCCGTTTCGCCGGGTTTCACGTCCTCAAGCCCGCCCCCGAGGTATTTGGCGGCAACCTGTAAAGCAAACGCCGGATAAAACCGGTTCTGGTAATTGATAAGGAGAGGCACTTTCCGCATGGTTCCATCACGATCGGCGATCAGGTTAATATGACCGATGGCCCCGGCTTTTCTTGCCAGGCTACCGTAAGTGGAAATCATCTTACCGGCATAGACGGCATGGCTGCGCGCCGCCGGATTAAATTTAATCCCATCGCTCTCATTTGTACCCGGGTTTGAACCATTCACATTGGTATCCATGGAATGGTTCAACAGCCATGATGGAATTTCAAAACCCGCGTTCCCTATCCGTTTACCGATTGTAAAACGGATGGGTAAAATCATATTCACGGCCTGGTTTACCGCCTCTATCAAACGGGAATCGTGGTTTAAAGCAGTTTCTGATTTTACCAGCATTTTGTCAATGATATGACGGTTTTTTGTTTTTTTCAGGGCAGGATCGGTGCGCATGGCCCTGCGAATACTTTTAACCTCTTCAATACCGGGATTTATTTCTTTGCCGCTGTATAAATAATGAAGTCCCAGTACTTTGGGTTTGGATTCAGAAAGCCGCTTAATTGTATCGGCGATATATGATCTGGGCCAGGGCCAGTTACCGATACTCGCAATACTTTCATCATCGATATTGATAACCACAACGGGGCTGTTGTCTTCCCGATGACGAATAAGGGACATATAATCATATGCCTTGTTCTCCACGAACTGCATGGGATAAAACTCAAAAAGCATCCCTGCCAGAATGATCAGAGTAATCACCGAGCAGAGAAGCCAATTGGAAAATAGTATATTCTTTAATTTCAGTTTCAGTATCATTTCTCAATAATTGAAAATCAATTTTAAGCTGTTTATTAGGGGTGTGATTCAGTATACTTGATCACCCGTACGAAGCGCTGGAATGATATTCATGCGGTAATATAAATACCCACTTCCAAATTCTGAAATTATAATATCATAAATAGATCTGTATATACACATATTATTGATTTTTTTTTGATTCGGGTTTTGATCCAGGTCGAAAAAACCACTTATTTTCTTGCGTATTTCGGGTTCATCAGCTACCTATAATTGATCGAGTTCAATGTGCATATTTGGCGGAAATAAATAAAAGTGGTTTCATATGGCTGTGGAAAAAGATATCGTTATGATTTATTTTGAAGGTAAACCGATGAGTTATGCCAGAATCGAAGAAATTTTACCGGACTCAAAACCGGACTGGTATCATGTAAAACTCATGCTGTTGCTGATCCCTCTTCAGGTTGTCACCTGGATCCTCAGGGATATCTATTTAAACGGTGACGAATTTACCATGAATGGTAAAAAAATGCGGCTCGAACGGATCACCTGTCCGGAAGCATTTAAAACGCCTGATCTCCCTGAATCTATTGAAGAAAAATCTGAAAAAAAAAGCGCCAAAGTCATCTCTTTCAGTGATTTGAAAAAAGACCAAAACAAGGAATAGAGTAACCATATACCAGGACATTAACGTTAACAAAAACGTTCGAAATCCATTTTTGACGGAACCATCATTTTTTAATATTACAAACACAATGCCATTATCCCGCCGGATCGTTATCTCAGCTTCAAGAAGGACCGATATCCCCGCATTTTATCTTAAGTGGTTCATGGAGTGTATCGACAAAGGTTATTTTGAAGTGATAAACCCGTATAACCGACGCATATCCATTGTAACGGCCGCACCGGAGGATGTTCATTCGATCGTGTTCTGGTCAAAAAACTTCGGGCCGTTTATCAAGGAGAATATCGGTAAAACATTGCGAAAAAAAGGTTACAATCTGTTTTTTAACTTTACAATCAATTCCGGAATTTCACTGCTTGAACCGAATGTGCCTCCGCTGGCTGAGCGCCTTGAGCAGCTCGACTGGCTGAGCAGCAATTTCAGTCCGGATGCGATTGCCTGGCGGTTTGACCCCATATGCTTTTTCAAAACCGGCAAAGGTAAAACAGAAAGTAACATGTGTGATTTTACCATGATCGCAAAAAAAGCGTCTGAATGCGGTATCCCAAGGTGCATTACAAGCTTTATGGATGATTACCAAAAAATACGGAATCGGACAGCCCTTATGACCGGTTTTTCTTTTATTGACCCCCCGCTTGAAACTAAGATAAATCATATCCTTGAAATGAAAAAAAAGCTTTCAAATTTGCAAATAGACCTTTATACATGCTGTGAAAAAAAGCTTCTTGAATCGTTACCAGCAGATTCCGGACTAAAAAAAAGTTCCTGCATACCAAACGACCTTCTGGTTAGACTTTACGGTGGTGAACTTTCACTAAGCAGAGATTCCGGCCAGAGAATCAAGAACGGATGCGGTTGCCATGTATCTTCGGATATTGGATCATACAACCTTCATCCATGTTATCATAATTGTCTTTTCTGCTATGCCAACCCATCTTCAGGAGAGGAATTCAGAAAATGAATATCCATATAAAAGAGATGAATCTACCGAGATGAAAATCGGCCGAATCAAACTGGAAAACATCACTGTCATGGCGCCGCTTGCAGGCATTACAAACCTGCCGTTCAGGCTTATGGTCAAGGAATCAGGATGCGCACTGGTGTGTTCGGAAATGATCAGTTCAAACGGACTGGTCTATCAATCCTCAAAAACTGTAAAAATGCTTGAGAGTACTCCCCGGGAAAAACCCCTTTCTGTGCAGATATTCGGATCAGATCCTTTGATCATGGCTGACGCGGCAGCGATTGTTGAATCCTCCGGTGCAGACATACTCGATATCAATTTGGGATGTTCGGTTAAAAAGGTCCTCAAAACAGGGGCCGGGTCGGCACTCATGAAAGAACCGAAAAAAGTCGAGTCCCTCCTTAGGGCGGTTCGAAAAACCGTTTCAATCCCCCTGACAATCAAAATTCGGTCCGGATGGGACAGATCCGGAAAGCAGGCGCTTGAAATATCAAAAATTGCACAAGACTGCGGGGTCGACGCCATTGCCGTCCACCCGAGGACAGCCGGGCAGGGATTCAACGGAACGGCTGACTGGTCGATCATCTCAGCAGTTAAAAAAGAAGCATCTATTCCGGTAATCGGCAACGGGGATATTACAAAGCCCGAACATGCCCTGAATATGAAAAATGAGACAAACTGCGACGGTATCATGATCGGCAGGGCGGCCATCGAAAATCCCTGGATTTTTTCACAGGTTATCGATTTTTTCCAGGGAAAACCCATAAATCCCGTTGATCTTTCACTCCGGTTCGACCCAATGATCAAATACCTTAACGAGTCAATCGAGTATCTTGGTGAAAAACCTGCTTGTTATATGATGCGGGGACGCCTGGGCTGGTTCGTT
>JAUVGT010000020.1 GCA_030593645.1 Deltaproteobacteria bacterium | reverse complement strand
AAAAGTCCAACTTCTGCGTTGTGCTGCATTTTGCAATGATTCAACGTACGATAAGTACGCTTCATCATTACAAAAATTGCACGCCTTGAATTTGAACTCTTTACGAAACCGTCTAATTCGGACTTTTTACGAGACCATCATAATTATTTGGTAAAAATCGTTGCTTGAAAAAAGGGTTTCAGATCGCTTAATAATTTATAAATGTTTCACAGATTTGATGAATCAATATAATAAGGGGGGCTGAGATGAAAAAAGTTTTATTTATTATATTTTTATCCGTGGGTGTATTGTTTCTATGGATGAGCGCAGGATCGATCATCGAAAGTCAGGCGGGTAATCTTCCCAAGGCAAAGGAATTTAGAATTGAACGAAGCATGCCCAAAGAAGCCATGGCATGTATCCAGTGCCATAAAACCGAACATCCGGGCCTTTTCGCGGACTGGGCTGCCAGCCGGCACGCGAGCGCGAACATTACATGTTATGACTGCCATAAGGCAGAAGAATTTGATAAAGATGTAAGCAAGGCTCATTATAAGCAATATGAAAGATCAGACACAAAATTCGGCATCAGGGAATATAAGGTCCCGATTACGGCAGTTGTTACACCCAAGGATTGTTCCCGCTGTCATCCGGATGAATCCAAACAGTACAGTATAAGCAAGCATGCCAATACCCAGGAAATCATCTGGAAAATCGATCCCTGGTTAAATAATGGGATGAACAGTGATGTCGAACGGGCTTCCGGCTGCTATCACTGCCACGGTACTGTTTTGAAAATAAAAGATGACGCACTTGATCCGGATACATGGCCCAATGTGGGCGTCGGGCGAATCAACCTCGATGGAAGCAAGGGGAGCTGCAGCAGCTGTCATACCCGTCATCGATTTTCCGTGATGGAAGCCAGAAAACCCGAAGCCTGCGGCCAATGCCATCTCGGACCGGACCATCCCCAAATCGAAATTTTCATGGAATCAAAGCATGGAGATATTTATACGGCCCATGGCGATGATTATAATTGGAAAGCGGCTCCGGGAACATGGACACCCGGCGTGGATTACAGGGGGCCCACGTGCGCGTCGTGTCATATGTCCGGTGCCGGTACCGTAATGACCAGCCATGATGTAACAGAGAGGCTGTCCTGGGAAATTCAGGCACCGCTTACCATACGGCCCGAAGATTTCAAACCGTTCCCGGCCAAAACAAGCTGGCAGAAAGAAAGGGATAAGATGAAAGAAGTCTGCGGTCAGTGTCACGGGAAAACATGGGTGGATAGCCATTATGTAAAACTGGACAAGGTGGTCCATGAATACAATGAGGTCTATTTCAAACCGGCCAAGAAAATGCTGGGCACCCTGTACGAAAAAGGATTGCTGGACAAAAGCAGATTTTTTGACGAACGGCTTGAGATTGAATATTACGAGCTGTGGCACCATGAAGGCCGAAGGGCCAGGATGGGAACGGCCATGATGGCACCGGATTACGCATGGTGGCATGGATTCTATGAATGTAAAAAACGATTCAACAACTACATGGAAGAAGCCAATGAGCTTTTGAAACACAACAAAAAAGCATATAAAGCGGAATATTTCCCCAATGCCACTGGGAATACCGTAAAACCAAAGGAGATTCCTTAAAATTAGCAAAATTCTTTCATGAGTCTCAGCCCTTAATAAAACCCGGTTTCTAATTTTAGATACCGGGTTTTTATTGATATAAAATGCCGATTAATATAGTCTATTCTGTCCGCGTTTGCGGGTAAATAACCATCTGGAGGTGCTTTCTGAAAATTTTTGATATTATCTGGGAATTTTTTGCGTCGGTTAAACTGGCGATAGTGCTTTTATCGTCTCTCGCGCTCACTGCTATTATTGGTACGGTTGTTCCGCAGAATGAAAATCCTGACGTGTATATGCAGGCCTATGGAGATTTCCTGTACATGTTTTTCAATGTTTTGGATATCTTTGATATGTATCATGCCTGGTGGTTTCAGTTATTACTCCTTCTGTTGGCTGTAAATTTATTAGTATGTTCAGTTGAGCGTTTATCTAAAACATGGAAAATTATTTTTATTAAAAAACCTGTTTTTATTATCGATCGATTCAGAACGATTTCAAACAGGGTGGAGTTTGATGATCAACGCACACCGGAACAGCTGAGACAGGTTTTTGAACCGGTTATCAATAGAAGTTTTAAATATTTAAGGATCGATTCCATTGAAAACGGGTTCTGTATTTTTGCTGAAAAATGGCGCTGGACACGATTGGGTGTATATGTGGTTCATCTGAGCGTGATTCTATTACTCCTTGGGGGTATTGTTGGTAATATTTTTGGATTTAGCGGTCATATTAATGTAAGGGAAGGTGAAACGGTTAACAGCATCCATCTCAGGAAGACAGGGCAAATCGAAAAACTGGATTTTGAAATACGATGTGACGATTTTAATGTGACATTCAACAATGATGGTTCTCCAAAAGAATTCCGGTCAAGCCTCACGATCATTGAAAAGGGCAAACCTGTTCTGAAAAAGGATATCATTGTGAATGACCCTCTGAGATATAAGGGGATAAGCATTTATCAAGCCAGTTATGGTGAGGTTCCAGGTAATTCAATTCCCCAAAAGCCCGTAAAAAAACGAACCGGTGAAGACATCCTGTTAAACTTTACGAGTACGGAAACCGGGGTTCTTTACCAGAAAAAAACCACTATTGGAAAAGAGATAGACATTCCGGGGAAAAAAGGAAAATTTACCATTACCGGTTACAAAGAATCCGCAGATTTTATGGGCCAAAATATTGGTGAGGCTTATATGGGTATACTCGTACCTGAAGGTCAAGAACCCGTTGAAGTCCTGCTCCCCCTTCATTTTCCAAATTTCGACAAGATGCGGAAAGACCGGGTGATCATATCAATCGCGGATCAGGAAAGGGAAATGTTAAACCTGTCAAAAATGTCTGATAAAGTGTATTACACCGGGCTCCAGGTTGCAAAAGACCCGGGTGTATGGTTTGTATATAGCGGTTTTATATTGATGCTGATCGGGTGTTATATTACTTTTTTCATGCCGCTTCAGAGGATTTGTATCGAAATCCAAAAAGACGGTAAAAAGACCAGGGTATACACATCCGGTACATCTAATAAAAATAAAACCAGAATGGAATACATTGTAAAAAAGATATCTGAAAAGCTGGGGAAATTATAACGGATCTGAATTTACGATATTTTTATAAAAAGGACTTGAGATGAACAGTTCATATTTACTTTCGATTATCACATGGGTTTACGGGCTTGCCGCGGTATTATACATATCATCATGGATTTTTAAAAAACCCAGGGTTGCGAAGGCGGCATTTTGGATCACAGTATTGGCCGTTATCGGGAACAGTGCCGGATTTATTTTAAGATGGGTAGAATCATATCAAATGGGAATCGGTCATATACCGCTTTCAAACATGTATGAATCACTGGTGTTTTTTTCGTTTACCATCGGTGTTATTTATCTTTTTGTTGAGATTCGATATAAAAATCCGGTTGTCGGAGTATTCGCCACACCCATGGCTTTCCTGGCCATTGCGTACGCGTCCCTGTCTCCAAATATCAGCGACAAGATCAGGCCCCTGTTACCGGCTCTGAAAAGTAACTGGCTGACCGCACATGTTTTTGTCAGTTTTTTAGGCTATGCCGCATTGGCGATCGCTTTTGGAATCAGCCTGATGTATCTGTTAAAATCCTTAAGTCAAAAAGAGAGTAAAGGACTTCTTTCGTATTTACCTGATTTAAAAACGTTAACCGAAATGACATACCGGATGATTCTGTTCGGGTTCATTTTTTTAACCGCGTGTATTATTACCGGAGCTGTATGGGCCAATTCAGCATGGGGCAGTTATTGGACATGGGATCCAAAGGAGACATGGTCGCTCATTACATGGCTCATATATGGAATATGGCTTCATCTGAGAATATCCGGATGGTGGTCTGATAAACGGCTCGCCTGGGTATCGGTGCTTGGGTTTTTAGCGGTGCTGTTCACGTATTTTGGCGTCAACTATCTGCCCGGTTTGCACAGTTATGGTGCACAATAATTAAGATTGGGTACCCGCCAGGGGTACCCTTACGATAATAATCATTACATAGACGACCCCCAGTGAAAGAAGATCATTGGGGTTTGACTGTTATGATACGTTCAATCATGTAAACAAACAAACCTTGCATTCTTTTGCGTATTTTAAAAAGTCATCCGCTGTCCAGACCACCGCACCTTCAATCAGTTTGCTTTCGTCTATTTCCATCATATCGATGGTCATCTTGCACGCGATCAGCTCCACGCCTTCAATCTGGGCCGTTTCCTGCAAATCAGCCAGACTTGGAATGTTGGCTTTATCAATTTTTTTCTTCATCATGCCGGTGGCCAGGGAAGACATACCCGGTATCGCACCCATTACACCGGGGGGGAAAAATTTTGCCCGATCCACACCGCCCTTAAGGACCAGGTTCATTCCCATAAACGAATAAAAAATTTTACTTTCCATTCCCTGGCGGGCCGCGTTGATCCCGAGTACCAGAGAAGGATAGGCGCCGTCTAAGGTGTCCTTGACACATATGAAACCCGCTTTTTCTTTTTCATCACTCATGGTTAACCTCCATATAAAATATTTTTAAAGCGAACAATTTTCTTATAAAAAAGCAATATATATGCCAGTTCTAAAGATTTCTTTGATTTAAATCAATTACAATGGCATGTTTTATGAATAATGTATTGGAGCATGGAACGATGGAAACCATTTATTTCAGGAGGAACCATAGATGATTGAAATCCACTTATATGGAAAACTGCGCGATATATCTCTGGATATCGCATCCAGTCAAAATGGAGTTTATGAAATCAATCCGGTCAAGGGAGAGACAATTGGATTGCTTCTCGAGCGATTGAATATCCCGGTTGCTGATGTATATTCACTTTTTGTGAATCATAAGCTTCTGGCCGCAAGAAGCGGTATGGCAATGTGGTTGAGACACATGCAGGTGAATGAGACACCCTTTGACTGGAATTTAAATTCACCGGTGAATGCCGGTGACCGGATTGGGGTGTTCGGGAGAGATATGGCAGCGCTAGTGGTATAAAAAGATGAACGAATAAAAAATGAACGTCGAACATCGAACGTCCAACGTCGAACGTCGAATAATGATGTCGCTTCGCTCCTCCATAATAATGGGCCGCTTTAGCCCCTGCCCGGCTTGCTTTGGCCCGTGATTATTAGATTAATTCCAGTAAAGGTGGATTCCAAACCCACCGATTAAAATGACAAAGCGAACCGCTTGTCGTATTCGATTCACTGTCACATAGGGTCATGACATGATAAGTATTCATCTTATATGAGTTCGTTTATTCATCATTTCCTACTCATTGTATTAAAATCAGGTGGCGCAAAGCGCCTTCAACATTCGACGTTGGACGTTCGATGTTCGACGTTGAGCGTTCATTTTTTCCTCTCTTCTCTCCTTGACAATTTATTCGATGAACCTGTATGATTATTCGGTAATCGTTTGATTTCACTTCTAATGATATTAAGGAACGATGTAATGCTGAAACAGACCGGTGAAAACAGTACAATAGACAAAATTATTGAAATTAAGAATAAGCTCGGAAAAGAAGTCGTTATTCTCACACACCATTACCAACGCAAAGAAGTCGTCGATCTTGGAGACCATAAAGGCGATTCATTCGATCTTTCCCAAAAGGCGGCGGTGGATGAAAACGCGAAAACCATCATTTTTTGCGGTGTGCATTTTATGGCGGAAAGCGCGGCAGTATTATCCCAACCGCACCAGACAGTACAGATTCCGGATATGGATGCCGGGTGCTGGATGGCAGACATGGCAGATATCGTGATGGTTGAGAGAGCCTGGAAAGAAGTTTCAAAAGTTGTCGATACCGCGTCAATCACACCGATCGTATACATGAACGCGGACGCCTCAATTAAAGCGTTTTGCGGTCGGAACGAAGGACTGGTTTGCACCTCATCAAATGCTGATGCTGCATTTAAATGGGCGTTTGATCGACGCGAGAAGATATTCTTTTTTCCGGATGAGCACCTGGGAAGAAATACCGGCCATAAAATGGGGCTGAAACCCGACGAGATGATTCTCTGGGACCCGGAAAAACCGCTGGGCGGAAATACGGAAGATGATATCAGAAAAGCCAGGGTTTTTTTGTGGAAAGGATATTGTCTGGTTCACACACGTTTTACGACAGAGCAGATTGAGATGAAACGGAAAGAATTTCCGGATGCCCGAATTATTGTTCATCCTGAGTGTACGCGGGAGGTGGTGGCAGAATCAGACGCTTCGGGATCCACCAGTTATATCGTAACGTACGTGGATCAGGCGCCTTCGGGTTCAACCATTGTTATTGGAACTGAAATTAATCTAATTGAACGGCTGGCCCTTGAATACCCGGATAAGAATGTCATACCGCTGCATCGTTCCCTTTGTCCGAATATGTATAAAATAAGTCCTGAAAACCTTCTTCAGGTTCTTGAAAATATTGGAGAGCTAAATGTGGTCACAGTGCCCGAACAGATAAAAAACGATGCGCGGGTTGCTCTGGACCGAATGCTGACACTGGCATAAACCATGAAAAAAATAGACAGACGCCATTTCTTATACCTCGGAGCGGCGACTCTTCCCTGTGCCGCTTTTGCGTCATCTTTCTGGCCGTTTTCAGATGAAGATGAAGAGGAAGCCCAAAAGAGTATACGTGGTAAGATATTTAAAGGAGACGCGCCCGATAAACTCTGGAAATGGTCTCATGAAGGTTACCTTTATAAAAAGCTGTCGAATCATAAAGTCGTTTGCGGTATCTGCCCCAACCGGTGTATCCTCTCACCCGGAGACAGGAGCATCTGCCGTTCCAAAGTAAACATGGGCGGAACATTGTATAGCCTGACTTACGGAAATCCCTGTGCGGCGAATACAGATCCCATTGAAAAAAAGCCCTTATTTCATTTTAAACCGGAAACCAAAGCTTTTTCCATCGCGACAACCGGGTGCAATTTTCGCTGCCTGAATTGTCAGAACTGGGAAATATCCCAGTCAAAACCCCATGAAGTACGCCACATCGAACTCTTTCCTGAACAGGCGGTTCAGGAAAGCATCAGGGCCGGAGCTGAATCGATTGCGTATACATATTCAGAGGCCATTACTTTTTTTGAATATATGATCGATACCGCAAAACTTGCACGGTCTCAAGGCATATTCAATTTGCTGATTTCTAACGGTTATATCAACAAAAAACCTTTAATTGATTTGTGCAGGGTACTTGACGCGGCCAACATCAATCTGAAATCATTCAGTGATGATATATACCGAAAATTGAACGGAGGCAGGCTTAAGCCGGTATTGAACACGTTTAAAACACTTCATGAACAGAATGTACATTTCGAGATGACGACCCTGCTGGTTCCGGGATATGTGGATGATGAAGACATGACAAAAAAGATGTGTGCCTGGATTCTTGAAAATCTCGGGCCGGACTATCCGCTTCATTTTTTAAGATTTTTCCCAAAATACAAACTGGACCGTCTCCCGCCCACACCGTTATCAACACTGACCCGTTTCAGGGAACTGGCCATGGAAGAAGGGATTCGATATGTTTACGTGGGGAATGTTCCCGGGCATGAAGGAAATAATACCTATTGTCATCAGTGCAAAAAACTTCTGATTCAGCGACAAGGATATTATATTCCTGTCAATAATATGAATGGCAGCAAATGTAAATTTTGCAATACGTTGATTCCCGGGAAATGGTGAACAGGATTCAAGGTAGTAAAAGATGTAGAGGCAGGTCGATGAGCTATTCTTTGAATGGTTGAATTCCGGGACTCACGTGTGAAAACGGAAAAGCCCTCCTTGATCTTCTGCATGAAAGGCATCCGTTTTGCAGAATATTTATGTCACGTCCTTACAGTGTTATAATGTTTTTTGATACCACCAGGCAGGATGCGGGTATAAGTAAAGGTGATGGGTAAAAAAAATAACAACTGAAACAGTGGATTCCGAGTCAAGCCCGGAACAACTACAAGCTACACGTCATACCGGACTCCGATCCGGTATCCAGAAAAAATGGATTTAATCCTTTTCCAACAATTTTACTTACACCCTATCGATTTCCAGGTTTTAAAATTTCTATTATTAATGATTCCCTACGACATGCAGGCTATGATCATATTAATCATACGCATAATCCCTCGACAACTATAGGCGACCTATGATAATAGAGTTTGCATAGATTTTAGAGCCCAATCGTTCTTTGACAATCCAGGCAATACCCACAATTCGTCTCTATTTCGGTGTCGTAGTACATTAAGACGTTTATTTTGAAACGATACCGGCAACCGCGTAATGAATACACCAAACCTAATTTGCTGACCGTGGAGTGTACCTTTGGCAGCCGTTATTATGATCCCGATACGGCGAGGTTTATCACCCAGGATTCTTACCTCGGGGAAAGTAATACACCGCCTTCGCTCCATCGGTATATGTATGCTTATAGTAATCCGACTGTGTATATTGACTTATACGGTTTTGATTCGTTACCGCAATTAACTACACCGACTAAAACAGGTTATGTTGAGAAGTTGAGTTTTTATACCCATTATGCGGCTGCATCGAGAGCATTCCAAAATCCCAATTATGCCTATTGGGAACGTGGAGTTAATCTATTACTGGCAACTGCATCTGCTCCAGTGACATTGGTAGAAGAGTATGGTTTAAGGACACTATTTAATAGTCCAAATACAATGTATAATTCTAGTGTAGCAACTGGTGAGTATGCTGCTAGAACAGTATCTCATATTGAAAGTGGTAATTATGAGGAAGCTGTAGTTGATAGCCTTCATGTGATTGAAAATACTGCTGGAGCTATGGAGTCTGGATTAACTATAGCAGCTCCTTTGTCAGCGTTAAAGAAGCCAAAAAACATAAGACCAAAAACAAATTCGCCTAAAACTAAAATTACAGTTGAAGCACCTGATGGCTCTGCTAACTTTAAAAAACTAAATAAGAATGAAGTTGGGGCAGTTGGAGAAAAGGAAGCTGTAAAATATCTTGAAAAACGAGGGCATACAGATATAAAACCTATACAGAATAAAAGTGGTCATGGGATAGATTTGGTCTCAAAAAATCGTAAAGGAGTTCGACAAATTAACGAGGTAAAGGCAACGACAACTGATAAGCCAGGGAGACTTAGTAAGCCGCAAAGCGATCCACAAAATTTTACCACGAGCCGTCTTGAGAAAGCCAAAGAAGGAAAAGGTCATTGGAAGAAGAAGAATGTGGCTGAAAACACGCAGAATGATGCCAGAGAAATTTTAAAAGAAATACAATCAGGTGCTGATGTAAAATTTAAAAAAATAGATGTCTATCTTGAAAAGGATGGCACACTTAAAAAAATAAAAGAAACTGATTGGAAAAAAAATGAATGATTATACAAACTGGGATATAGGTAAAATTAAAAAATCTACAGAAGAATGGATAAATGATGAAACACAAAAAAAGTTTTTTTACCAACTTCCTATAGAAGAAATTGAATCCTTTCTTAAAGAAGAATTTGACAATCTTGGAATGCTCGCGGGAAATCTAAATGAATTATCGTATTGGTATTTTAATCGAGGCGCTATTAAAGTCCTTAATGAAAATTTATCCGGGTTTAATGATATAATATTATCAGCAATATATAACTATTGGTATATTCGAATAACTTATGAATTTAATTTAAAAATAAACAAAAAAACTACATTGAATTTTAATGCTATGGGTTTAAGTCTTTCCCGACTCATATCACTAGGCCTTTTTAATAAGGCCCATGAAATATTAAAGGTGTTATTGAAAGGGATAAATCAGAAAGTGTTTATAGGACTTTCATATAATTTTTTAACATCATTCATTCTACAGTTACACTGTAAATGGAAAAAAATTGAAGTGCCTAAAAAAATAAAAGATGATTTTAAAATTATAGAAGTATATAAAAATATATTAGATAGATTGGAAAGGGAAGAAGAAAAAACTCTAAATTTCGTATTAGAAAAAGCCTGTGATTTTCATATCGAAAGAAGTAGGTATGATACAGATAAAGAATTTTATGAATTTTCAGAAGAACTTTATATGATATACCCTGTAGAAATAATGGCAATATTGAGAATCAGAGAACAACTTGGATTTATAGTACCAACAATAAATCACAAATTAATGGATAATCCACTGTGTGACTTAAACATATTGCCGGAGAATGAGGGACGTGAAGATGATTTATTAAAGGAAGTATTAGATAAAAAAATTATAAAAGATCTACTAAATGCAAAAAGTTAAGTGACCCTGCTTTTTATGTCGTTGTTCACTTTCAAAGCCATAGTATTGAGAGAACCAAGGGGGACAGCCTTAAAAAACTAAATAACTTTTTAAACGAATGATATTACAGGCAGTTAGAGAGAATATCTCTAACTGCCTGTTTTATTTTAAAGCAAATGAGCTGTATAGAATGCCACTGACAAAAACCCCGACACACCCCAATTTTACCTGACACATCCCATAATCGTCGGGACACATCCCAATCTTAGATCGACATAACCGGATTACCATTGGACACAACCCATATTTGAATAGACACATTGTATCCCAAAATGGTCAAAAATCCTGTAACAGTTTAGTCCTTTTTTAAGGCAAACTACACCATCAAATATTAAAAGACCAGAAAAAAAACATCGGGGTCAGGTCTTGACTCTTGACACATTAAAAAAAACATCGGGGTCAGGTCTTGACTCTTGACACATTGAACAACTGACTATCTATCTAAACGCACAAATGACGGGAAGTTAGAGAGAAAGTAATCTCTAACTGTCTTTGTTTTTTTTAAGATGAAGTCATCCTTGAGGGGCCGGGTGGTCGGGAGGATGTAAGATAAGATCAGCCGCTTTCCTTTCATTGTTTTATCCTGCCTGGCATGATCGTTGCGGCTGATTACATCAATCTGAATTATCGAGAAGAACGGGACGTCCTTAAATAACTAATTAACATTTAAAACGCTTACCAGTCAAGAGAGAAAATAGGGGCCAGGCAAATATGAGTCTTGGAAAATTCATGGTCATGTAATGCAACCTGGTGTTTTTGCCCCAGGAATTATAATAAAAGAATTAAGTCCAGGCTAAGGGCTTGTGCAAAAATAACTTCACATTTTATGCATCCCGGATTCAGGCCGTTTTTGCCCGTTCCTCGACTCCAAAATCCTCGGAATAGCTTGCTATGCCTGCGGTTTTTCAGGCTCAGATCGAACAAATCTGACCTAACTCCGAGCATCTAAAATGTAAATTTATTTTTACGCGAACCCTAAGGAATATTTAAACATTAGTATCTCGCAAAGACGCATCCGTCAGAACAGGTTAGCCGTGACAAGAAGCGCGCAACGAAAAACGGTTTTTTTAGTCACACTCAAAGCATGCTTTGTGTGTGGCAACCCTCTGCGTCTTTCCGCCTGCGAGAGTTTTTTTATTCTTGATAGATCATTCATTTTTAAAATCGTTATGATTAATTATTTTCTTAAACTGACGGCTATGTCTATGTGGGGGGTGAGGTTTTCTTTAAATTATCGATGATGAAAAGATGTGATATACTGTGACACAATTGAGAGGATAGATACAAAATTCCTCCGGGGGCAATGCTGGAGCTATAACGAATTGATAAATTCATGTTATGAGTTACGGGTTTTGAGTTACGAGGGATGAATTATTTCATATGTGTTTACCTTGAAAAATCGGTTGACATAACCGAAAAAACAAGGTAAAAATGTTTCATGATACTCCGCAACAAAGAACTTCAAACATTAAAAAAAACACTCAGACAGTTTCCTGTTGTGGGAATCATCGGTGCCCGTCAGGTAGGTAAAACGACACTGGCCCGCCGGTTTATCAAAGAAATCAATAAACCGGTTGAATATTACGACCTGGAACACCCGGAAGATCTGGCGCGGTTATCCGATCCCATCCTTAGCCTTAAAGGTTTAAAAGGCCTGGTGGTGATTGACGAAATTCAACGGTTGCCTGATCTTTTTCCCGTTCTTAGAGTCCTTGTAGACAGGCCACGAACACCGGCCAGGTTTTTAATCCTGGGTAGCGCTTCCCCTGAAATGCTCCGACAAAGTTCAGAAACGCTTGCCGGACGGATATACTATCATCGACTTAATGGATTTGCCCTCGATGAAGTAAAGTCGGCCGACCATCAACGTCTTTGGTTGAGAGGTGGTTTCCCAAAATCATTCATTGCCGCCTCACACATGGAAAGCGCTCAATGGCGTCGTGAATTTATCCAAACTTTTCTTGAAAGGGATCTGCCCCAGTTGGGTGTCAATATCCGGTCAGCCACCTTGAGCCGTTTCTGGCGGATGCTGGCTCACTATCATGGACAAACCTGGAATGCTTCTGAATTCGGTCGTTCTTTTGGTGTCGCAGATACAACCGTTCGCAACTACCTGGATCTGATGACATTCGCCATGGTCGTAACGCAATTGCCACCGTGGTATGAAAACCTGTCCAAGCGTCAGGTCAAAGCGCCGAAGATTTATATTGCTGATTCCGGTTTGCTTCACAGCTTATTAAATCTGATAACCTTCAGGGACCTTGAAGCACATCCAAAGCTGGGGGCTTCCTGGGAAGGTTTTGTTATTCAGCAAGTGATACGACGACTGGGCGCAGTACCGGGAGAGTTCTTTTTTTGGCGTACCCATGCCGGAGCTGAACTTGATCTTTTCGTTGTTAGAGGGCGCAAGCGCCTGGGTTTTGAGATTAAACGAACGAGTTCTCCTAAAATCACTCCTTCCATGCGAAATGCTCTGACTGACTTGCGACTTCAGCGGCTTGATGTTATTCATGCCGGAGAGAATACATTCGCAATGGGGAAAAAGATACGAGCCGTTTCATCTTCGAATCTACTTAAAGAGCTCCAATCATTATAGTCCTTAGGGCGCGCGCAAAAATAACTTCACATTTTATGCATCTCGGATTCAGGCCATCTTTGCCCGATCCTCGACTCCAAAATCCTAGGAATAGCTTGCTATGCCTGCGGTTTTGCAGGCTCAGATCGAACAAATCTGACCTAACTCCGAGCACCTAACAGGATATATTTTACTAAACTTGACAATTCTGAAACAGAGGCATATAATGAATCAAAATGACTCAGGAGGTGAATTAATGGCTCAAATTACATTACGTGGGATTAATCAAGAGGCAGAGCAAAAAATTCGTCAAAAAGCAAAAAAAAGCGGCAAATCAATCAATCGAATCATTCAGGAGATTATTAACCGAGATCCTGAGCTGGGCAGCCATAAAGCAAAGGTTACCGGCAACGATTTGAAAAAACTTGCCGGAGGTTGGAATGAAGAGGAAGCTTCACAATTTTTAGAATCCATAAAATCCTGTGAACAAATTGACGAGTCAATGTGGAAATGAAAATTATAATAGATACCAGCGCTTATGTTGCTTTTAAATTAAATAATAGTAAAGCAGTAACTGCGATCGATCAGGCAGAGCACATTATGTTTTCGACTATTGTTCTGGGAGAGTTGATGTTTGGTTTTCGGAATGGATCTAAATTTGATGAGAACATGGATAATCTGAATCTGTTTTTACAGCACGATATAGTATCAATCATTCAAGTAACTAAAATTACATCCGACCGCTATTCAAGAATAACACACCAGCTTAAAGTTAAAGGGACTCCCATTCCAACCAATGACATTTGGATTGCCGCTCAGACCATGGAAAGTGGTGCAGAGCTGATAACGTCTGATAAGCATTTCGAAAAAATTCCCGGTTTAATCTATTCTTTTGTTTAAACACGAGGAACCGGGGGACTTCCGTTGTTGACAAATTGCACATATTTTAGAATTGATTTAAACATACTGTTGGCGGGCAGATAGAGAGAATCAATTTCTGACTGTCTTTGTTTTTTAAATGAAAATCTATTCAAGCAAAGCATCAATCTTAGATATAATCTGATCATCGGTGTTGTGCTTGAGAGTAATTGCCTTTGCGGGGCATTCGCTTGTGCATATTCCGCACCCCATACATGATGACGGTGGAATTTCAGAAACTCCCTCCGTGTTGATAAAGGGGGCGCCAACCGGGCAGGCACGAACACATACCAGGCAGGACGCGCACAGATCGGAGTTAACCACCGCGATTTCCGCGGATGTGGTCATCTTCTCTTTGCAGAGGATTTTCATGGCCTGCTGCGCGGCACTCTTTACCATGAAGGAAAAATGGGGAAGGAAAAATGGGGACAGATAAAAAAAAGCAAAAAATGCCTGGTCCCATTTCTGTTTAATTTCTTCTTGACGATGGTCGCTGGGAAATGATCATTAATTCAGGCAGGTAGATAATTAAGCATATGAGCATAGACGTCCCCAGGTTTTTCCCTATTTTGTACAATATACCGTACTTTATATATTGTATTCAAGAGAAATTTTAAATATGTATGGAAATCTATGGGCGGGTTTACCGATAATTAAAGGAGGGCGTGCATCTACAGGTTTTGACGTTCGAAATGTGTTACCCGCCCTGTTTGTAGAAGTGGTTTCAAAATCCCATTTTTTCCGGAGGACGTCTTTCCGGAACATAATCATGGGGTATTTTTTCTTCGTTCCATTCCTGGGTTACGTAAAGATTGCAGTAGCAGGATCCAAATTCTTTCACATCAGGTTCACGGTAGACACATGGGCATATGATATCTTTGTCGCTTTCCCTTTCTTCCGATGCCAGTCTGCACGGACAGGCCATATACCCGTATCGTTCTTTATTTGTCAGCAGTGCATCGAGAAGCTCATCAACACGCGTCCGGTCTGTATTGAAAAAATACCCCTTGGCTTCCTGAATTTTTTTTAATGTTTCATAGAGTTGTTTAATATTCATGCCAGCCCCAGAGCCTCCTTGATTTCTTTTTCCTTATAACCCACGATGACTACATCTCCGATAATTATGGTCGGGAAAGAACAGCGGGGATTAAACTTTTTTACATCATCCAGTATTGCCTTTCTCTCCTCGCCCTTGAGTGTATCCACATCAACAAATTCATATTGTACAGTACATTCGTTTAGGAGTTTTTTTGTTGATTTGCAGTGACTGCATGTACTCAATGAATACACTTTTACTTGTTTGTCGGACATGATTGGATCTCCTTTCCCCTGATTATCCTGATCCATAGGATTTCCCTCCAAAGAGGGAATAAAATTAATATACACAATCAGTCAAAATTTACAACGATTTCATCATACGTTTTTCGCCATTTTGGCGGAGCAAGTGTTTCACTTGTGTTATAATACCCCACGGCAAGGAGCAGGGGGATCCAGTAGTGATCAGGTATTTTAAATTCTTTTTTCACTCCGTCGTGGTCGAAACCATCCATGGGATGGGAATCAAGACCCAGACTTTTTGCCGCGAACATGAGTGACATGGCGAAAAAAGCGGTGTTTTTAGCTGCAAACGCTGTCTGCTTTTCAATATCTGCGCCGTAGAGGCTTTTGGCTGCATCAAGAAACCAGTCATGCTGTTCTTCGCTCATGGATCCCGCTTTGACCATTTCTTTGAAATTTTTTTCCACAAATGGATGCCCTTCTTTCCAGCCGTTCCGGTCCGCAAGGAAAATCATGATGACCGGTGCCTCGGTGACTTTGGGTTGATCCCATGCCAGTTTTTTTAATTTTTCTTTTGTTTCCTGATCCTTTAAAATCATCAGGCTCCATGGCTGCAGGTTAAAACTTGAGGGTGATTTGGCAGCCATATTGATCATTTCCTTTATTTTTTCTTCACTGACTTCTTTTTTCGGGTCAAAAAAGTTGATGGCTCGTCTGTTTTCGATAATTTCTTTAAAGTTCATGTTAAACTCCTTTCACATATTATGTTCATAGGAACCGCTTCTATGGATTATGTTTAAATTCGAACAGATTTAAAGATTCATACTGATACAAAAGATCAATCTTTCTATAATTCTGTGCTTGAGAATTTTTATTTAGTTCCTCATTATTAACAGTAATCATTGCTAATATATTTACAATATTAAACTCAATAATCATAGTCAGAGATGATTAGAAAAGGCGGGCGTGGTGATCGTATTGCGGACTTTCCTGTGGCTGGCACGGCCCCTGAATGGATGAGTGAAAAAGCCATATGCATTGGCCAGTGCTTTGTCGCCTCATGCGATTACCTGATATTCGGGATTTCATACACTTGATTGTCGGAAAATAGCTCGGGGTGGTCATTAAAAAAACGGTAGAGTGTGGCCCTTCCCACACCCAGCAGACGTGCGGCTCTGGCTTTATTCCCACCGGTTTTATGTAAAGCGGATTTAACCGCATCAATATCAAGTTTCCTGGCCGGACCCCTGCTGGGATAATCGGGTGTGCTGATTATTAATTCCATGGGGAGGTCTTCCGGCTCTATGACATTTCCGCGGCATTTTACAATGGCAAATTGTATTGCATTCTGAAGCTCTCTGACATTGCCGGGCCATTGATATTCCATGATTCTACGCATGGCCTCTTTGGATACATGTATATCCGGTTTGGTATCATTTCTAATATACAAGTTCAGAAAGTGATCAACCAGGAGCGGTATATCCGTTTTTCTATGCCTGATCGGTGGGATAGATATTGGAATAACTTTGAGCCGGTAATAAAGGTCATCCCGAAAATTACCAGTCTTTACTTCATTGACCAGATCTTTATTTGTCGCGCTGATGATCCGAACATTTACAGATACTGATTTTTCACTTCCCACTTTTTCAAATGTACCCTCCTGGAGAAACCTGAGCAGCTTGACTTGAAGTAATTTAGGAAGCTCCGCGACTTCATCAAGAAATACAGTACCATTGTTTGCAAGTTCAAAACGCCCTCTTTTATCTCTTATGGCTCCCGAAAAAGAGCCTTTCATATGACCGAAAAGTTCGCTTTCTATAAGTCCTTCCGGGAGAGCCCCGCAGTTAATCGGCACAAAAGGCGCTCCGCTTCTTGGGCTCTCATTATGGACAGCGTTTGCCACAAGCTCCTTACCGGTGCCGGTCTCTCCATAAATGCATACAGGGAAGTCGAATTTCGCTACATCCCGAATCTGTTTAAACACATCCAGCATCTTTTTATCCTGGCCGATGATATTTGAAAAGCTTGTCAGCTTTGCCGCCTTCATTTTCAAATCAAACAGGTCGGTAACATCCCTAAAAGTTGCCAGGATTCCGAAGTTTTCACCTTCTTCGGTCTTCATCATTGTGGATAACATTTCAACGTGCCGCGTTTCCCCGTTTTTTGTCGTAATATTCATTGAATACTCGGCACTGTCAGTGATACTCGGCTCTTCCCCGCAAAACTTGCAGTTTTCACCGCAAAAGGGACCACCCATGGCCTCATGGCAGTCTTTCCCGATGATTTCGTCCCGGGAAAAGCCTGTAATGAGTTCTGTGGTTTTATTGACGTAGAATATGCGCCTTTGAAGGTCATGCGCGATGATTCCATCTTTCAGATTATCCAGAACCCGTTCAAGGTTTTTCTGATTGGTGGTTATTTTTTTGAGCATGGATTCATTCATGACTGGTAGAGGTATGATATTTAGGTGAAAAAGTCAAGGCCGGGGTACGGGTTGTTCGTATAACGAATAGAACTACAGCATAAACAACTTAAACACGTTTTACGGAATTTGCTGAGCCTCTATTCAGACTCGATTACATTTCCTGGCCCGATATTTGGGAAAAAGAAAATGGGGATTAAAATTAAAATGGGTATAAAGGCCATATAAAAAAGGACCTGTTCGATTGAAAAAATATCCGCAAGTTTTCCGATTAACGGTGATATGGCACCTCCGATGCCATAGGCAAAACCCATCATCAGGCTGGCGACAATGGACCTTCCCCTGGGTGCAAGCGTCTGGGCCATGACTACAGCAATTGACATGGTTGCCAGCAAAAGAAAACCGGCCAGAGACGCGCTCACGTATACCCAGTTGCCCGGTAGATAGAGAAACAGGAATAAGGCGGGTGTCATCAGGGTGTAGGCAAAATAAAAAATAGGTTTGAACCCTATTTTATCCGATAAATAACCGGCAATGAGACCGCTTACTGTACCGGCTGTTATAAAAAGGGATATGATGACTCCGATCGAGATCAGTGAATGACCATTTTTTGTAAGTAACAGAGGCATAAATGTCATGAAGGCCTGTCCGACTACAGCCCGTAATACCATGACAATCCAGATCAGTGCGACCGACTTCCATACTTTTCCGATTGCGTCTTTAATCGAGCCCAAAAACCCTGATCCGCTTAAGCCCTCACTGATCGGCACCGGGATGGTACGGGTAAGGAAAATCATCAGAAGAAGTCCGATCAGCATGGTTATCGGCATTTTTGAGAGCCCGTATTTCGACACAAACCAGGTGATAAAAAGCGGGCCAAGTCCAAATGCCAGTATTCCGCCGGTATTGAATATCGACATGGAAAATCCTGCATTCCTGCCGCCATATACAGGGATCATACCTGTTATCGATGGGTGGAACATGGAAGAACCGATAGATCCGATGGCCAAAACCAGGGTAAGGAGTAAATACGAAGGCGCGATTCCTGAAAGGGGTATAAATACGATTGTCAGCAGCAGACCGCCCAGCGCAAAAAACCGTGTCTGGTAGCGGTCTGATAAATAACCGATACAGGGCTGAACGATAAAAGCCAAAAGACGGACAATTCCGGCGATTAAACCGATCTGTGCCATGCTGAGAGAAAGCTTGTCCACAAAAACCGGAAAAAGTGGAATCGCAAAGCTGCTGTAAAAATCACCGGTAAAATGGATCAGGGTTAACGCGAAAACAATTTTAATGTTTGTGTGTTTTTGTTGTTTGGTCATAATCTAATGTCTGGCTGGCGGAAAAAATAATTATTTGCAGATCAGGCCCTGCGAGATTACAGGTCAACTATCGATATATTTTTGGGTCTGAGACGAAAAAGGCGGTATCATAGGGAAAGGATGTGATCATGTCAAGACAATTATCTTTGAAATCACTTCGAATGACCATCCTTCAATGAAATGATTTAAAAAAAGGAACCCTAAGAGCAAAAAGCAGAGAACTAACAACCATTTAAATATCAGCCCAGCACTTCTTTCGCTTCTTTTTGACCGGAAGCGGTCAAAAAGGCTGTTTCTAATATTTGTTTCAGTTTATCTGAATCTATCGGGTTATCCTTATGCTTTTCTTCAAGGTTTGTAATCAGGTCCGCGTCATACAGTACCTTGAAATTCAATGTCTCCTCAGAACGCGGATGATGATGGTGTCCCACAATATCACAAACTTCATCAATCAGTTCTTCTTTTGCTTTTAACTTTACCAGGATGTTTTTTGCGATTGGCGGCCCTTCTTTTTCCTGGTATTTTGCCGCGGTGCTGTCATACTTTTTTTCGGCTTCATGGATACCGATGTCATGAAGATAAGCGGAGCATAGAATAACAGCCAGGTTCCCGCCTTCCTTCTTCCCGATTTTTTCCGCGTATCGAGCCACGCGGCCGGCATGACCGATGCGCTTAAAATCGGTTTTAAAATATTTTTTCATTTCGATTGCGACCCTGTCTTTTAACAGGTTTTCTTTTTGAGCCAAAAGTTCAGGGGGAAGCGTTCCAAGACATTGCTCGGCAAATTCACAGTATGACGCGCATCCAAAATCGAGGTTTGGATTTAAAAACTTGTGCCCGCATTTTGAGCATCTCCGGGATGGGTCATCTTTGAAAAATTCAATCGTATTTTGACATTTGGGACATTTAGCCTCAAATATCGCATCTGCTTTCCAGTACCTGCTGTCTTGACCTGGGCATTTCATTGGTTTTCTCCGGGTTTGAATTATTATAAATTATCATCAATGATGATTCTTATTCAAGTTAATTCAATAATCCCATGAATCAAAGAGTAATGCCTTGACATATGTCAAATTTGCCTGATAGATTTTCGAATCTATGGAAAAAATATTAAAAATAATGGCAAATATTCCCCTGTTTAACGGGCTCCCTGAGAACCAGCTGAGGCAGATTAAACAAATCGCTATTGATAAATTTTATAATAAGGGAAGGACCATCTTTTCCGAAGGAGATGAGGGTAAAGGATTCTACATCGTCGCGGATGGAAAGGTTAAAATTTACAAGGTATCCATGGACGGTAAAGAACAAATTCTTCATATATACGGTCCCGGAAATCCATTTGGTGAGGTGCCTGTCTTTTCCGGGGAAAATTTCCCGGCCAATGCCCAGACTCTTTTAAAAAGTCACCTGTTATTTTTTCCCCGATCCGCTATTATTAATCTGATTACGGAAAATCCTTCCCTGGCAATGAACATGATGGCCGTACTTGCCATGAGGCTCCGGGAGTTTACGGTGCAAATAGAAAATCTTTCATTAAAAGAGGTGCCCGGGCGTTTGGCGACTTATCTTGTGTACCTGTCAAAAGAAGAAGAGTATCCGGACAAAATCTCCCTGTCCATTTCAAAAGGGCAGCTTGCCAGTCTCCTGGGAACCATACCCGAAACACTATCCCGAATACTTACAAAGATGAACCAATATCGCATCATTGAAGTGGATGGACGTGATATTCAAATCCTGGATCATGGTAAACTTCAGGAACTGGCTGAAAATGGTAAGTTGAACTGAGAGGGATACGCGCTATCGATCACATGATAATCGGATGGCCCATATATTATTTTACAAGCTGATAACCGCTTTTAAGCCACCCTTTGATGCCCCGGCCCATATTGTAGACTTTTTTAAATCCCATGTTTTTAATGATCTCTAATGTCTTTCCGCTGCGGTTTGCGCTCCGGCAGTAGATGAGATACGTTTTATCTTTGTCCAGAAGCTTTAGCTTATCAACAAATGTTTTTGAATAATAATCAAGCAGCACAGCATTGGAGATATGACCGGCTTTATACTCTTTGGGCGTTCGAATATCCAGTATCACGAAATTTTTATCGCCGGTCATTTTTTCAATTATGGTGTGCGCTTCCTTTGGAGAAATCGTTACCAGGTGATCATTATCTGTTATACATCCAGCAGGCAGCAGCAATACAATAAAAAAAAAGACTAATGGCCATTTGAAAGATGGATATGTTTTTATCATCTTCAATTTCTCATGATTTCCGGTGCAGGGTAACACTCCTATCGTCGCCGCGATATGGTGATTGTCATGCTTTATTTTGTATTTTTATTATCATTGTCTTTTTCTGTCACCTGACAGGCATTTCGCATTCATGTTGATATTCCAAGTTTCGGAAGAATATACAATTGCAGCAAAAAATAAAAGCCGATGATCAGAAAAAAAATCAGCATTTCTTTCATAATTTATTTCCCTTTATGTAATATAATTTCTATCATATGTTTTTTGACCATCCTTTTTTTAACATAATGCATATCAGGCCCGTTGCAAGCAAAAACATCACCAGGGAAAGATGCGACAGGTTGAGCATGATAATGAATCCCGGCGAAAATAGAGTGTAAGGAAGATTTTTGATGACCATTAATATTCCCGACAGCATCAATCCAAGGATTATACCAGCTCTGATATATCCTGTGGCGGTGATGGTTAATTTTTTCCGGTTTAAAAAAAGGTAGTCAAAAAGTAAAAACGCGCACAGCCCGATCAGTAGAGCGGCAAAAAGATAATGCATATAATGCGTGATATAGTATTCCGCAAGCCATCCCAGGCCGGGTATGTCCGCCACATAATACCGTTTGAAAATCGGCATCTGGGCAAAGCCTGAAAGACTGAGAAAAAAAACGGTAAAAAGGTACGTGTAACGAATTATCGATTTTCTATTTGATCGTAAAGTCATATTAATATCTTATCTTTCATTTTTTGTCATGTTGTAGAATTTTCCAACAGCCGCGACAATACCGGCGATCGGCGCAATTGCCATGGCGTACAGCAGATTGTTGGCATCGGCCATTGCTTCTTTAACCGATCTCAGGTGAGGTCTGCCTTTTCCCTTTTCAATCGATTTATTAAGCTCTTCAAAGGGTACCGGCGAGACATAGATTGTGTTAGTGCCACCGTTTTCCTTTTCGCCGTATATATAACCGTTTATTTTATCGGCCAGCTGATGAGCCTCTTTTATGATTTTATCCCGGGGTCCGATTGTCTGGACGTTTTCGGGACATGCTTCTATACAGGCCGGAAGTTCATTGTTGGCGATTTTACGATAGCACCGGTCACATTTGTACATCACACCATTTCCCGCAACTGTCGGAAGAATATCCAGATAAAGTCCCACACCGGTTTGACGTTCAGGAATTTTCCATGGACATACGGATTTGCATT
>JAUVGT010000404.1 GCA_030593645.1 Deltaproteobacteria bacterium | reverse complement strand
TTTAGTCACTTTAGCGCACTTTAGGCACTTGTTAAATCCCCTTAGTGGGGTGATCCACCGCCGCTAAAGCTATGGCGGACAAGTCAAAGCCGGGCCCTTTGGACCCGGATTTTTATTACATTCAGCAAGGATTGCCGCCCACAACTCGGGTTCTTTGCAATTGTAATAATCATATGTTAATGTCCAAATACATGCATTTTTTGTACACATGGGCTGCAGATAATGCGGGTTTCACAATAATTTGACGACTGTAACCGGGTAAATTTTTTTCTTTTCCAAAAGGGAGATGATCACTCATGACTGGAAAGACGAAAAATCGTCTGACATCCGAAGAAAGAGAATTTTTTATTCTTGTGAATAAGGCGGTTTTGACAAATCCATTTAGTGATGAACGGGCTAAGATCGATCTGAAGATTCTTGGGATGTTTCCCGGTATACCGCCGGATGAGCGGGTAGAAAGAACCATTAAAGAAGTTGAAAACAGGATAAATTCATTTGAAAAGCAGGGCCAAAGAGATATCAACCGGTTTACCGGCAGGGATC
Organism: Deltaproteobacteria bacterium; assembly: GCA_030593645.1. Lineage (GTDB taxonomy): Bacteria > Desulfobacterota > Desulfobacteria > Desulfobacterales > JAUVGT01 > JAUVGT01. The sequence continues at coordinate 3,688 of JAUVGT010000404.1, read as the reverse complement.
GCGCACTGGTTGAGACCACGTTCCTCTTTGGATTTTTTCATCGATTCCTGAAGCGGTTTGATCAATTGATCCTCGACCAGGTGGACGCGGGTGATACACTCATCACGGTTTCGTTTTCTGATGAAGCGTTCTCCCATTTAAGGAAAAGGGGGTTCAACCTGGAGGAGAGTTCAAGGTATTTTGAACTGTGCTATCAGCTGAGACGGGCATTTTATTTTATTGATCGCGCCCTTGTCGGGCGAAGTTCATGCATGAAAGAGCTCCGAAGAAATCTTTGGAACAATGTATTCACACATAATATCGAACTTTACAATCGTTACCTGTGGGACAGAATGGAGGATTTTTCCACGCTGATACTCGGAGAAACGGGTACAGGAAAAGGAACCGCGGCAATGGCCATTGGAAGATCCGGATTTATTCCTTATGATTTAAACAAAAAATGTTTTAAGGAGAGTATCTCAAGAATACTGATCGCGCTTAATTTATCCCAGTTTCCGGAAACACTAATCGAGTCTGAACTGTTCGGACATCGGAAGGGTGCCTTTACAGGGGCAGTTGAGGATCATAAAGGTGTGCTTGACAGGTGCAGCCCATTGGGATCCATTTTTTTAGATGAAATTGGTGAGGTTTCACATTCGGTCCAGATTAAGCTCCTTCAAGTTCTCCAGGAAAGAGATTTCTGTCCTGTGGGCAGCCATGAGAAGCACCGGTTTCAGGGACGTGTGATCGCCGCCACAAACCGTTCCATTGATGAGCTGCGCGGGAAAGGAATATTAAGGGATGATTTTTTCTATCGCCTCAGTTCCGACATTATTGTTGTTCCGTCACTCAGACAGCGTATTGAGGAAGATCCCGGTGAACTGGATGACCTTTTGGCTCATACGATCATACGTTTACTGGGGAGACCTTCATCAGAGCTTGTTGAAATGACACTTAGTGTCATTCATAAACAACTTGGGAAAGGTTATCCCTGGCCCGGGAATGTCCGGGAGCTGGAACAATGTGTCCGTCGGGTTTTGTTAAATCGTAATTACAGTGGTGATCACAAAGCTGTTTCATCTGATTTACAGTCTTATCTGGCAGAAAATATGGGAAACGGAACCCTGGACGCTCAAAGTCTTTTATCCGGGTATTGTGCAATGCTGTATCGGCGTTATGGAACTTTTGAAGAAGTCGCGCGCAGAACCTGTCTGGACAGGCGAACAGTAAAAAAATACATTCTGGAATGGAAAGATTGAACAAATGAACATCGAACATCGAACATTGAACGTCCAACGTCGAATAATGATACGCTCCGCTCCTTCAGTTCAGACAGTGTACGATTACAGCTTAGATTATTCATTCTACTTAAATCGTGGCTTTAAGAGAAAAACTCTGATCCCTCAAGTATCCCATTCATTATTAATTGGAATTCCTAATCGGTATCAGAAATAGTTAATGATTGATTCATAGCTCTTGTATCGTGACTGTTATGCATTGGACGGGCCATTCAGAATAAGACAGAGCGAAGCGTCTTCAATATTCGACGTTCGATGTTGGACGTTCGATGTTGGAAGTTCATTTTTTCAATTATATCAGGCGGTTCTTTCAACCAGAGATTTAACTGCTGCGAGGTAATCTGAAAAGCCGTGTGCAAAAATATCATTATGATTGGCGTTGGGGATTTTAAGCATGACCTTATGGGGATCCGGGGAGGCTTCAAAGAGAGCCTGACCGTCGGAAAATGGGATAATATGATCATGTTCTGCATGGATAATTAATGTGGGTTTATTAAAACTTTTTATTTTTTCAATATTTCGAAAACCGATTTCTTCCTTATAACCGATTGCGTTTGAGTCAACACCCAGAAGCTTGAGCAGAGGAGTGGTATAGGAAAATCCACTTTCGACGATAAGACCGTTTATTTCATTTTTACAACTATCGGCCAGTTCAAGTGCTGACGCACTCCCCAGAGATCTTCCCATCAAAACAACCGGACCTGAATAACCATTATCCCTTAGCCAGCTTTGGGTATAGTCTAAAATTGAGCGGGAATCGTTCATCATTCCTGTGACGGTTGGTCTGCCGTTGGAACGTCCGTATCCGCGATAATCGGCTGCCAGAAAATTGATTCCCATACGGTTATAAATGGACCCTAATTCATTATACTCTGCCGCGATTTCTCCATTTCCGTGGAAAAACAGGATATTTGGCCCGGATTTTTCATTCATATGGAAATACGCGCCGATCTGAATATCTGTATCCGTCTGAATGAGCAGCGCAGCAGCGGAACTGATATTCGGTTCCAACGGCTCAGGTCTTGGATGGAACAGGACATCGAGTACTTCAGGCCGATCCAGAATTGAATAGTCCGATATAGAGCTCTGGTTATTATTATTCATACCTTTTATCCGACGTTCTATTTTTTCGTCAAAAAGTGGTTAGCGGCGCTGATCAAAGCGTGTGACCTGAATACTCTGGTTTTTAATCCATGAATCAAATTTTGATCTTAAGAATATTTTGAAATGTTTCCGTGTTTCAGGAACCAGCAGGATAAGGCCGAACACGTCCGTAATAAACCCCGGTGTAAGCAGCACAATGCCGGCAGTAAAAATCAGTAAAGCGTCAAGCAAATCTTCAGCGGGCATTATCCCCTGTTGAAGGCTGGAACGGACACGTGCCATGGTATGCAACCCCTGAATTTTTGCCAGGTAGGCACCGGTAAATCCGGTGGCGATCACAATAATTACTGTATTCAGCGGGCCTATAATATCGCCAATCTTAATCAGGAGATATATTTCAGTGACCGGTATGAGCGTAAATGCAAGGAAGAGTTTAAACAGCATAAATAAAGATTCTTTATCACTCGAGGTGCCTGACCCGGCTTATTTTTCTCCGTCCAGGTCGAGCATGAAATCATCCCCGCTTTTCTGGTTCAAAAAATCACAGTATTCTTCAGCATACAGCTGGGCCGATGACTTTTTGCCGACAGGCGTATTGGCATTTTTGTGAAAGGATGCAATAAGGGTTTCTTTATCGCTATCCGTTTCAAATACTTGGAATCCACCTTCGAAGTGTTTGACGCAGTATTCCATTTCTTCACCTTCTGTTCTCAATATTGCGTTTCTTTCATTACTAATCATAGTATATGTAAAAAAAAAGATCAATATCGATTTTCAGTCATTTCAGTTGGCCCGGTTAATTCTTATTTATACACCATATGGTAGTTGTAAAGAATTATGAGCATGCATAGTGTATGATGACTCATCATTTGAAACTGCGAATATCATATTTTTAATAAATCTAATGTGACCTGGGCGCGGTGACATTATACGCTTTAATCGGTTTTGATTTACCCTTGGCAGGCACTGGTTTTAGTTTTGTTATATTGAAATTATTTTTTACATCTTTGTATGTGTTTTCTGATATAAGTACCTGACCGGGTGCTGCCGCCGAACAGAGCATGTATGCGTCATTCACCGTGCCGCCAATGACCGAATAACTCATTGTCTGTGAAGATCCGATATAACCTGCAACCAGATTGCCTGTACTGATACCGATTCCGATCTGTATCTGCTGCTGACCCTCTGCCGCACGGGTTTTATTGAATTCTAAAAGAAGATTTTGAATTTCAATACCAGCCTGTACCGCCCGGAACGGATCATCTTCATGGTCCACTGGTGCGCCCCATATGGCCATCATGGCATCT
>JAUVGT010000232.1 GCA_030593645.1 Deltaproteobacteria bacterium | reverse complement strand
TCTGGTTAAAAAACTCAACCGGCCGCGCATCTACGAAAATGGCCCTGTGGTTATACGCGAGTCTAGCATCCTGGACTTTAATAAATTCAGGAGGTTTTCGCTGCCATTCATTGGGAATAATTGAGATTCCGTCCGGGCTTGAGAAATTATATATCAAACCGAGTAGAAGACCGATAAAGAGGATTAATATAAAATCCTTTATTGACATACGTCCGGCCTTTTCACGTTCTTTTTGTATAGCGGATTTGATTCTGAATTTAGCTTTTTCAAGAACTTCAATGCTGTTTATGCATGTAGTAAGATCCTCGATGGTATTTTTCATTTCTAAGTTTTTATTTTCAAGCTCAGTATTCAGCCGTTTAATGGTTTCAAATGCCCTGGTATTTTCCAGGTAAACCATGAAATTATGAGTCAGGCTGAGTAACAATTCCCGATCTTCTTCTAAATAGTTCTGCCGGGTAATTTTACCCCCAAGAAATACTAATCCAGTATGTGATTCGTTAATGACAAAGAAAAGCCCGATTGATATTTCCATAGGAATAAGTATGTTTGAAGGAAGTTTATCGTTGTCAATCATCTCTGCCATCATCGGTGAAAGCGCAGATCCTCCGGCCGCTTTAAATATTCCTGCTATCTTATTTTGGACTTCTTCATTTGACAATTCCTCCAGGTCTGCAGTTTTCAATCCCCGATAGGAAATATTCGCTGTATTTTCATCCCTGTCAAAAGAGAGAATAAAACCCTGTTTGACGCTGAAAATCCCCATTGCCATTAACAGGAAAGTATCCATTATCCTGTCAGTATTTTTGAGCCCGATCAATTCAAGAGACATGTCCTGAAAACTTTTGAGCTGGAATACTCTTCTGTCCAGATTAGTTTTAGTTTTTTTATTTTTTTCTATTGCGGACTCTATTATCCTATTTTTTTTATCAAGTTCTTTAGCGAGGTGTTGGGCGGCTGATGCAGTATTCCTGTTTATTATGGAAAGTATAAGGCTGTCTGTGAGGCTGTGGATAAACTCAAGATCTTCTTTGTCATAGTCCTCTGAAAGTATTTTACTCCCTAATCCGGTGAATCCAAAATCTGTTAAACCAACAGTCCACAGGATTAAAATTGATATTTCACGCGGACACCAGGAATAAAGCACCAGGCTGTCCCGATCTACTACACGGACATGAAAGGGATGTGCTGAATCGATATTAAATAGTTCTGAATAACATTCCCGGCTGATTTTCGGCATGCTTTTATGAATTGTTTTTATCTGAAGATCTTCAATTCCCCTGCTTTCGATGTGGCCGGTCTGGGACATTCCATCCGCCAGACAGACGAACCCCCGAGTAGCGCCCAAAGTACCCATAGCTGTCAGAAGGTATGATTCGAGGATATCCTCTGTATCTTCAAGAGAAAAAAGTTCCTGTCGTATATCCCGGAGGGTTTTTGAATAAAAGGTCCACCGTTCAAGCTTCCTAAGTAATTGACTTTTTTGTTGTTCAGGTTTTTTATGCTTTTCTATTGTCATATTGGGCAGGTTCCCGGGAATGATCTCGCTTTTATTTCAAGCTTTTTATCAGGCCACGAATCTTTAGATAAAATTTATCCATGTCCTTTATGACACCAAGATGGACATATTTGATTTTTTTATTTTCTGTAATAAGCATTGTAAATGGTGTCCGGGGTTCGCCGATCAGTTTATGAATTTTAAACTTTTGGTCTGTTAGTACCGGGTAAGGAATTTTCAAGTGATTCTTTAAATAGGTTGCTTCATTTGAGTTGGCCCCAACGGCAATTGCGATCATTTTTATTTTTTTTGAGATAGCTGAATCTTTCTTAATTTGGAAAAAAAGTTTTCGTGAACGAGGGAGTTGAATATGGCATTGGGGGCAGTAAATACCAATGATTTCGATTAGTAAGATATCGCAGTCGATCTGTTCAATGGTAAATGTTTTACCGCTTCCGATGTTTAAATAGTCTTTTTCTTTTACAGCAGTTGGTGATGTAATCTTAAAATTTGGTAATACGGAATCTACGGTAGGGAGGTTCCCGGCATGCGATGAAATAGGAATAATAAGGAACAACAGAATAGGTGTAATTAGCATAGAGGCATATCGAATTTTAAGAGAACAATTTTTCTGTATTATATGGGGTGTTTTATTCATGAGATCATTTAATAGTGACGGTTTCGTAAAAAGTCCAACTTCTGCGTTGTGCTGCATTTTGCAATGATTCAACATACGATAAGTACGCTTCATCATTACAAAATTTGCACGCCTTGAATTTGAACTTTTTACGAAACCGTCTAATTCGGACTTTTTGTGAGACCATCAATAGTGGATCTAATCTATATTTTTGAGACAGGTTCTAATTGCTTCTTCTTCAGTATCAAAGATTTTCGCATATCGGGTTATGCCTACCATGTCGAAAATATGTTTAAAATTTTCAGATATTCCAGTGATTGCAACAGATAGATTTCTTTTTTTACTCTCCGAAAGGAGTTGAATTAAAATAGCAATGCCTGCTCCATTTATGGATGAAGCTTCATCAAAACGGAGCAGAATCGAAGATGTTTTCTGCGTGGATGACTGTTCATATACTTCTATTAAGATTTTTTCGGAAGCTGAAGTGATGTTGCCCCTCATTTCAATAACCGAAACATTGTCACTAGTTCTCAGGGAAATCTGGCTCTCCTGATTACCTGCCTGTTTTAACCGTTCCTCAGCACGCGCAAGGGCTGAATCAAGCGCTGTCCTTTGAATCGGTTTATTAATAAAATCTGTAGCTTCCAGATTTAAAGCCTGTACAGCAAGGTCCATATCGCCATGACCGGTCATGACAATTATTTCCGTGGTTGGATCGATCTTTTTTATTTTTTTTAAAACTTCAAAACCGTCCATCCCCGGCATTTTAATGTCAGTAAAGACAATATCGGGTTTTTCTTTATTATAGATTTCAATACCGGATGAACCGTTGTCTGCCAGATATTCGGTATATCCGTATGCCTTTAAAAAGAGTTTAAACATTTTTAATGTGGCTTTTTCATCATCAATGACAAGTACTTTACGCATTTGTTTTTTGTCTCCTGATTACGTGGCTAAAGGGAATATCAGTTTAAAAGTCGTCCCTTTCCCTTTTTCTGTGTCAACCTCTATTTTGCCACCGTAATCACCAACAATCCCGTAGGAAATAGAAAGTCCCAGTCCCATGCCTTCTCCCATCTTTTTTGTAGTGAAAAAGGCTTCAAAAATCCGTTTTTTTATGCCATCGGAAATACCCAGTCCGTTATCAGAAACTGTTATCATGACATTATTATTTTCTTTAAAAGACCTGATGCGAATAAAACTCTTTTCAGACCCGGTTTCAGACTCCTGTTTTAGATTAATCGCGTCCCGGGCGTTTGTTACAAGGTTGAATATTACCTGTTCCAATCTGTTGTTGTGGGCAAGTACCGGTGGGTTGGTTTCGTCCAGGTCGAGTTTGACATCGATGTCCTGAAGTCTGAGCTGTTTATCGAGGATTTCAAGTACGTTTTTAATCGGATTATTGATATATATTTTTTCTTTTGTAAAATCGGCTTTTCTGCCGAAATCTCTAAGTCTGTTAATAATATCAGCTGCCCTGTCAACCTGGTGGCTGACTTCCTTTACAACATCAGCCAGGTCCTGTTCAGGAATATTCCTGTTTTTTTCGATCATCATTGCCAGGAATTCACTTGCCATTTTTATCGCATTCAACGGCTGGTTAAGCTCATGTGCGATTCCGGCGGACATTTCACCTAAAGTGGTCATCTTGCTTGCCTGTATCAGCTGGCTGTCTTTCTCAACCATCTCAGTAATATCAGTTGTAGCCATAATAATCGCGTCCCGGTCCTGGTATCGGGTCGGACTTGCGTGAACATTTACATAAATAGGGGTTTTATCTTTTTTATAATACCTGACTTTCGAAATGACTACCTGTGCTTTCTGCTGGTCCTTATTCTCAAGATCGGGTTTTTTTGAGTCTTCATATTCAAAAGGTCCGAGGGTTGTGAAAAGATTGTCGATTAACTCCTCTTTTGTATAGCCGTAGGTTTCCTCTGCCCGTGGATTGGCATCTACGATTTTAAGGGTTTTACGGTCAACGACGAAAATCGGGTTCGGACCGGAATTAACAAGAGACCTGTATTTTTCTTCAGATTCTTTCAGCCGGATTTGTGAGACTTTTATCCTGTTGGTCATATTATTAAAGGAATCGGCAAGCTGTCGTACTTCATCACCAACTCCGTCGATTTCTCTGCCAAGTTCCGGGCTTATGTCATAATTGCCGCGGCTGATTTCATCCGACATTTTTGTAAGGGCAGTAATCGGGCGCGTAATAAATTTTGACAGAAGGTGGCTGATTCCGAAGAAGATTATTGTGACAACTGATACAAACCCGATAAATGTGGTCCGTAGTTTCCCGATAAGCTTATCAATGTGGTTCTTGTTTAAACCGACATGTACGGTCCCCACCTGATAAATGCCTTCTTTAACATGGACCGCCACATCATAGACTGAATGCCCATTGATTCTTAGCAGCTTGATGCTTTGTGATTGTTTGGCCTGTATTTCGTTGGCTTTGTGGTATCCTGAAGGAAATGTATTTGTAAATGTATGGGATAAGACATTATTTTTTTTGTCAAGGACAAATACGTATACAATAAGAAGTCTGCGTTCACCAATCCTGGCGTCAAACAGCAGGCTGGTTAATTCCGGTATGTTTTCTGTCAGTATATGACTTCTGCTGTTTTCACCGATACTCTGGGCGATTCCAAGGCCCCTTCTTTTCAATTCAAAGGTAAGACTGGAAATAAGTATCCAGCGCGTAAACAGGGCAATCAGTACACTGATAAGAAGTATAACGGCCAGGGTTGAAAAGAAAATCTTGTTTTTCAGGCTGGCCTTTTTTATTCTATCTATTATTGTCACTTTGAATCTTACTTCACCTCCTGCCAGTTGGTAATCAATTCAAATTTGCCGTTTTGAATACGTGTAAAATAAACCCTTTCCAGTCCCTGGTGATCAACAGGGCTGAAAGAAAGTGTGTTCGCAATTCCCAGGTCATAATTCCGAATGGATTCAATCGCGTCAATGAAACGCTCCCGGTTGAGATCTTTTCCGGCCCGGCGTAAACCTTCAATAAGTACCTTGGCATTGATGTAACCTTCCAGGCCGACAAAGTTTGGCTCATCACCGGGGTAATAACGCTTGAGAAGTTCAGCGTACTCTTTTGCACCCCACAGGAGTGTTTTTGTTATAGGGAGTTCAGGGGGAGGGACAACCTGTGTGACAAGGACCCCTTCCCCTTTACCCCCGAGTCTTCGGGAGAGTTCATCCGCGCCCACAAATGAAACATTACAGAAAACAGGGTTGAAATTCTTTGTCCTGGAAAGTTTTATAAACTTGGCGCAAGGCTCATATGTGCCGATCATAATCACCGCCTCTGCGTTTGCCTCAATAATTTTTTTAAGACCTTTTTCTATATTGATTGTCCCGCGGATATAGGTTCCTGTTGCCACGGGGACCAGGTTGAATTTTTTTAAGGCCAGTTCAGTGCCCCGGAGACCGTCAAAGCCGTAAGCATCATACTGATAGAACACAGCGATTCTGTTTATGTCTAAATCTTCAACCAGGTGTTTGACTGCGGCACCTGTTTCCTGATAATATGAAGCCCGGACATTTATCAGGTAGCGGTTCATAGGTTCCCTGAGAGCGTTGGCCCCGGTAAACATGCCGACCAAAGGGATTTTTGCTTCATCAATAATGGGTATTATTTTAACTGTTGTAGGTGTGCCCACATAACAGAACAGGGCAAATACTTGATCTTCGATAATTAGTTTCTGTGTATTTGTTACACACTTTGGAGGATCATATCCATCGTCATAGGCAATAATTCTGATCTTTCGTCCGTGAATGCCGCCTTTTTCATTGACGTGATTAGTATAGGACAGTGCCCCATGCAGGGTTTGTGTGCCCAGGTAACCGGCATGGCCCCCAAGGGCAAGAGAGGAACCAATCAAGACTTCTAAGTCTGAGACTCCCGGCACTGTGATCCGGGAGGGATCGATGTTATTTTCTGCTTTGCATGAAAAAAACAGGATCAGGCTAAAGACCAAAACAATATGGAATTTAATCATAATTTTCATCGGATTTATTCCAGATTTTAATATGATTCTATCTCACAAATATAGAATAGGGTTGAGGGCAAGGCGCAGGTCAGTGGAAAAACGGAGCATACACGCTAATATAGTGAGTCCGCCTGAGGCGGATAAATATTTTTCACTGGCCTGCAGCGCAGCCATCGAGACTGAGATGTGTTTTTGAGATAGGTTCATGATATATTAATACTGATATCCGTTTCATCTGAAACACGATTTTATTATGTACATAATTGTTCCATATGTGCAAGGCTAAAAACTTGAGCAAATTCAATAACCCGATAGTGATTATCCAGCAGGAAAACAGAATAAAAAAATGAAACGGCTTTCCATTTACAGTATCGAAATATTATTATTTATCTCATTTCTTTTTGTTTTTCCAGCTGTTGCGGAAGAAAAAACATCAATTGATTCGCTGCTTTCTAATGTGGCCCAGGAAACAACACCTGTTGAAAAAACAGTGTCTGTGAAAACGGTCTGGTTAGCAGATGGGGTCGCGAGTGGTGATCAGACCATTCTCGCGGTGATCATGAATATCAAAAAAGGATTTCATATCAATGCTGATTCCAGCCAGATCAAAGAATTTACAGATTTCAAGCCATATCCCACGAGTGTTACGGTAACTGAATCGCCCAGGGATACAATAGTGGGATCTGCCGTATTCCCCAGGGCACATCCTGTGAAATTCGACTTTTCAAAAGAAAAAATGATAACTTTTGAAGGAGAAATAACTGTATACCTGCCTTTTCAGATTGATGTGAATTCAGAACCTGGAACGGTGGATTTTAAAATAACCCTTGAATACCAGGCCTGTAATGATACACAGTGCCTATTTCCGGAAAAAACTGTTTTTAAAGCAAAAATCAGAATCGTCCCGGAGCATCAGGCAGTGATCCTGACAAATACGGACCGGTTTGAAGATTATTATAAGTCTTTATTCAATGAAGATGTTGACCAAATCATATTTGATTTGTTCGGCTGGAAATATGATCTTGATGTTTCATCCACAGGCGGTTGGTTTCTCCTGCTCATAATCGCGGGGTTCGGTGGACTGTTGCTCAATTTTACACCATGTGTTCTGCCACTGGTACCGATAAAGATTATCAGTCTATCTAATGTTTCCCATAATAGAAGAAACTGCCTGCTGCTGGGCGTGGCGACGTTTTTAGGGATATTATTTTTCTGGCTGGTATTGGGTATGATGATATCAATGGTCAGCGGATTTACAGCCGCGAACCAGCTTTTTCAATATCCTGTCTTTACGATTTTGATTGGTATTCTGATTGCCGTTTTATCTGTTGGGATGTGCGGCCTTTTTTCGATCCGACTCCCCAATTTCATTTATATGATTAATCCGGGACAGGAAACGTTCCCTGGATCATTCGGACTTGGTATTCTGACGGCCGTCCTTTCCACACCATGTACAGCTCCATTTATGGGATCTGCTGCTGCCTGGGCGGTGACTCAGAATTCTGTGACTATATTATTCACATTCGCCGCCATCGGAACGGGAATGGCGGTCCCTTATTTATTTCTGTCCGCTTTTCCTGCGCTGGTCAGCCGGGTGCCGAGAACCGGTCCGGCAAGTGTCCTGCTCAAACAGGTCATGGGTTTATTGATGCTTGCCGCGGCCGCCTATTTTATCGGGAGCGGGCTGAGCGCCATGTTGAGTATTCCACCCACTCCGCCAAGCAGGTTTTACTGGTGGGCAGTGATGCTGATTTGCGCTGCAGCGGTGGGATGGCTTGTATTCCGCACTTTTAAAATTACTTCAA
>JAUVGT010000183.1 GCA_030593645.1 Deltaproteobacteria bacterium | reverse complement strand
AAGTCCGAATTAGACGGTTTCGTAAAAAGTTCAAATTCAAGGCGTGCAAATTTCGTAATCATGAAGCGTACTTATAGTACGTTGAATGATTGCGAAATGCAGCACAACGCAGAAGTTGGACTTTTTACGAAACCGTCAATACTTAGGGTTCGCGCAACCAGCATTCGATGTTGGACGTTCGACGTTCATTTTTGCTCTTACTTTCTTCCCATATGTATGACAGCAATACCATGAGTCATTTTTTGATAGACCACATTTGAAAACCCGATATTTCTTAAAATAACCGAAAATTTATCAGGCAAAGGAAACTTACGTATCGACACGGGTAGATGAGTGTATGCCTGTCTGGAACCTGTAATCATTTTACCCGCAAGCGGGATGAAGTAGAAAGAATAAAAATCATACAGTCTTTTGAATACCGGATTTCCCGGTGTTGAAAATTCAAGACACATCATTCTGCCGCCGGGCTTTAAAATTCGATATATCTCTTTTAAACCTTTACGCATATCCACCACGTTTCGTATTCCAAAACCGATCATCGCGATAACAAACGTATTATCAGGGAAAGATATCATTTCGGCATTCCCCTGTACATATGAAATATTATTCCCAGGAGTATTGAATCTTTTTTTCCTCCCGGCCTCCATCATCAAACGGTTCAAATCGTATATGGTTACGCAGTCGGGTGTTCCTGTTTTTCCGGAGGCTAACATTGCCAAATCACCCGTGCCTCCGCAGATATCTATAATTCTGTCGCCGGATTTTAATTCCAGCTTCCGGACAGCTGTCCGTTTCCAGACATGGTGAATACCGAGACTTAACAATGTGTTCATAAAATCATATTTACTTGCGACAACATTGAAATACCGTCGTATTTTTTCAGTCTCTCCGTCTGTTAAATTCATATATGTTTGATATCCCATCAGTTAAAAAAGAGTCAAGAGTTTGACGGCGGCAAAATTACTGAAATACCTTTAAATATCAAATGCTTTATATCACACGATGGTTTTATGCAAGAAAGACATCGATTTTTCTCATCTATCAATTTTTATATATCATCATATGTTTAATATATACATATAGTTGTTAAAAAGTGAAAATTAAGACCGGACTGGCATGAAATATGCTGTTATGTTTCATAATGATTAGAAATATGAGTGAGGTGATTTATAATGTGTCCGCAAATGAACCTATGTAAAATGGAAGTGATGTCAATATGCACCGCCGACAATACGGGTGATCAGAAAAAGTGCTCTTTCTTTGAAAGCTCAATCCATATGGATAAATGTATGTATTTTATTTTTAATGAGTACTGTGACTGCGTGAAAGCACAGATGAGTGACAGATCATAAATATTATGAAATCATAACTGTCGGAAAGTATGCCTGAAACCGCTTTAAATATTGGACGTGGTTATGTGAGATGAACTTAACTTTTTATGAAACCATTAATTTTTAGGATTTGAAAACTTTTTAGCCAGATCGCTGTCAATGACATACATGCAAACTTCCTTTGCGCCTTTCTCCGTGTAGCCATAGTTTTCACACAAGTTGCCTATCAGGTAGCTCACATCATCCTTTATTTTTCGATCATAGGCTTTATAATCTTCCGTATCATAATCCTTTATGGCTCTTCGAAAATTTTCATTATCGAGGAACGGGTCCAGCACTTCTTCTTTTAAATTATATTCATACCGATTATACATGGCATCGTATATTTGGGTATCCAATATGGATTTGCCTTCAACAATGATTTCCTGCGATAGTGTGAATGTGGAATACTCTTTCTGGGAATCTTCTCTGAATTTTTTTCTTCTTTCATCATCTGTTCTGGCGCCCAAAAGCCGCATTTCCGTGCTTTTAAAAAATTCTTCGGTGACTTCAATTTTTTCTTTGGTATAGGTGCAGGTTTCAACAGATCCCGGTTCGAAATTAATCGCAAACAAATAATTCATGATTTCTCTGGAGATCCGCTCTTCATTATAATAATAGAGCGACTCCTTTACTTCCTGGAGAACGGTGTAATCGTACATGCGTAATAGTGAATCCATAAACCCCTTGGGGATGGTTTCGCTGATTTCTTTTCGGCTGTTTGCAAAAAATTTACATAAAATGGACATATTAATGAGTTTGTCTTCTTTGGCATATGTAGAATAAAACTCATTAAATATTTTGATGGAATCACGTCCCGAAATGCCCTTATCCCCTTCGGTTTCCGACTCGGCAATAATTTTACGACGCCTTTTGGCAGTCAGGTTTTTTCGATCTTCCTCCGTAAGCCAATCCGGAATACGGCCCGTATAAATCTCCATTTTCAGTAGCTGCAGATTTTCATCACAATATAGTCTGTACTTTGCAGGATCACCGATCCAATTCAGGAGTGTTTTTGATTCTGTCTTTAACCGTGACGATATAATCACCCTGGCAAAATTATGCAATATCCGGGGGAGAAAATTTTCATCAATATGCTTTCCAAAAATGTTACGATAGATCTCTATTTCCGTTGCCAGATCCATGACATAAGGAATATTAATGTATTCAATTCGATCAGTAAATGACGGGAAGTCCTGAACGTTCTTCTGGTCTTCCGGATTCATAACCGCCAGAAGCAGGGAATTAACGGTCTCTTCAATATCCTCAACCTTGTGAACGCTTTCGCTGATGATATTATGAAGCTCAATTAGCCGCTCCGCGTTGTAAGATTTAATATCCATTAGCGAATGGATGCCATTGTTTGTCTTTGCGTACGGGGAAAAAATATATTTGACTTTATTACTGTCTTTAAGAAAACGGTTTATTCTATTCTGAATAATGGTATTGGTTAATATATTTTGCCTCAATGGTTTATCACCCGGATTATAAACACTGATTCCTTCGCCCAGCCTCCTGTTAAACTGGTAGGGTCTTGCGAAAAGCAATTGAAATACTTTTAAAGGATTATTTAACCGGCTTAAAAGTGATCGGTATAGAGAGCTGCAAATTGTGCAGGGGTTATCTCTGAATACCCAATCATACTCTTTCTCAGTATATAGTTTCCATTTGAATTCATCATTTTTGAACAAATCATCAAAAAACAGCCTGCGGTATGGTTTGGGAATCATCAATATTGGGCTGTCATGGCTTGGGCATGGCACTTCGATATATTCATCAGTGGAGTACAATGCACCCTGGTCTCTGATCTGCTCAAATTGATCTTGCGATATATTTTCCTGGAGCTGGAGAAGTCTTTCGAGTATCGGAATGGTTTGATTCCTTGCTATATCACCTATGACCTTTTTATCCAGGTGCCAGACAGTTTCAAATCTCAGGCCTTCATCTATGTTCGCGTATTCTTCGAATTTTCTTAAAAGGTTATTTAAAAAAGTACTCTTCCCGCAGCCGTGCGGTCCTTTGAATATATATATTTTATTTTGCTGGGCTCCGCGTTTTAGAGCTTCAACGAGTTTAATCAACCGGTTGGCAAAAAGCCGGTCAGCAAAAAATGGATGGTCAGAGCCCTCAATAAACAATTTACTGCAGTCATAATTAATGAAATTAATTGATTCAGGATCATTTGGATATTCATCCTCACCTTCATCAACATAGGCTTTAACCATGTCATGAAATACCTGGAAAGTACTCCTGATCACAGTAGCAGGATTCGCAGTTAGCTCTTTGAGGAATTCACGAAAAGGTATTGTTTTATGCTGGTCCTGTTTTGAAATACTGCTGTTCAGGTTCTGCATTGCCTTTGTGATTTGTTTCATTTAATTACCTTTTCCGCGTATCTTTCTATATTTTTCTAATGACGATCCTTGATAATCTTCGATTTTTCATGGTATAAAGGACACTTTCCCATTTTATTTCCCGGGGTTTTTGTTCTTCCTTCATTCCTGCTGTGGGGCCTGAAACATAGGCTGCCGCCTGTGAAGTCGGTACCGCAGCGACCTCACTTGTTTCCAATTGAACGGTATTCCCCCACATATATTCAATACCCAGCATGGTGTTTGAGATAAAATCTTTTACCAGTGGTTTCCCCTCAAAATGATGCACCAGATAGAGATTACCGTTTTTAGTTCTATCGAGATCGACCTGAATGTCTGGCGGATGATACAACATATCCAGCAGCATTTGGCGATAGTCCTTTGCGTTCCTGCTCTTAACGAAATATTCCCATACCATTTTATTCTTATTTAATCTTTTGCCGGCAACAAACAGATTGTGGAGAGCGACAAAATCATCATCCACAAATGTATTGATAAATAGAAAGTCATTATAATTTTGACGGAGTTTGAAAATAAAATCCATGCCTTTTCCGGTCTTTTTGTCAAAGTTTTTTCGATCTGATGAGTTCAAAAGCCTTTTAAACTCAACAGAATATTTCCCTTTGTCTACGAGTTCCTCAATATATTGAAAAAGCCGCAGACCCAGGGCATATGGGTTAAGCCCCACTCTCGGAAGAGAGGCGACTCCTGAATGAGCTTTGGCAAAATCGACTTCATGCCCTTTAATACGATCATCTTTAAGAAAAAGCTTTTCGTGCCAGTAACTTGCCCATCCTTCATTCATTATTTTTGTGCGTATTTGCGGCTGGAAGAATATGGAAGTCTTTCGAATCACTTCCATTACCGGTTTCATCCACTGGTTTTCTTCTTTCTTTAAAAATTCTGAATGCTCGATCAAAAATTGAATCAAATCAATTTTCCTGCCGGTTTTCTTTTTATACTGCTTTTTATATAGCGCTTCAAACTCCGGATATTTCTTGGTTATATCACTAAAAAATTCCTTTTCTCCCGTTTTTTTGGATGCTTTTAGGCACTCGTTGTATCTTTCGATTTCCTTGATATATTCGCTGATTTTAACTTTTTTTTCAGATTGAAGAAACACATCGAAATAATAATCAA
This sequence comes from Deltaproteobacteria bacterium, assembly GCA_030593645.1. Classification (GTDB taxonomy): domain Bacteria; phylum Desulfobacterota; class Desulfobacteria; order Desulfobacterales; family JAUVGT01; genus JAUVGT01. Next base: position 4,673 of record JAUVGT010000183.1, on the reverse strand, counting down.
CCCGTTTATTCCTGATCGCAGTATCAGGATACGCGAAACGTGACAATTCATAATGGTAACCGACGAGATTATCCAGTCCACGCGTAAATTCGATAACATAATCCAGCCATCTTCCTTTCTCAGATCTCAGTTTCGCGATCATGCGCTTATCGGAAAGAGCCTGGCCTGTAAAGTCATAATCCCATGTATGCTGAAAATAGAGGTTTTTCTGAAAAAAATCTATATGAGCCAGTACATGGTAAAAAATCATAACATTCATCCAGTCCGGATTATTATCATTATAAAATGAAATCGCGGGCCGTGTGTTTATCACTGTTTCATAAGGATTAGCCGGATACAGTTCATACTTACCGGTCTCTTTCAGTACTTCCACATCATGCACCCAGTAATCATATAGTGTCGGAATCATCACTTTAGGAGTCAGTTCAATCAAGTCCCGGTTGGTGACAATATATTCCAGGGTCTCATCTTCAAAGCGCAGCCCCGCATCCCGTGCCCGTTCTTTGCAGCCTTCCATGATTTTTTTTGTATGCTGATCAACTAATTCCAATTTTACTTCCCATCCCGGAAATCATTCCGAATCATGTTCTAAATTGGTATGTTATCACGGTGAAATAAGTCTCTTAATACCTTCCATGAGGCGGGTTTCATCCGCGTTTTCCTGCATCACATCAAGCCTTAAAAGTGATTTTTTTTCCTCTAACAGGCCTGAATTTTTTAGATACTTCTCCACTTCACTGTTATTTTTAGACCCATACCCATGTTCAGCAATGGTCACCCCCACCCTGCTGGCGTATTTTAACATTTTCTTCAATTCCGGGATTGCCTCTTTGCCCGTGGTATCCCAGTCATCACCATCCGTCCCGTGGAAAACATATATATTATAATCACGGGCCAGGTTTTCTTTTTCCACGATTTCATTCACCAGCCGGTATGCAGATGCAACCTGGGTGCCCCCAGCCACCTTTGAATTATAATATGAATAAAAATCAGGGACTTCCTTTGCTTCGGTATCATGAAGGACAAATCTGCTTTCCACCTGCATGGCGTATTGATATAAAAGCCAGCTATATATTAACACATGCTGGGTGACGACAAGATCAGAGGATTTTCCGGCCATTGAGCCGGAATAGTCCCGGAGAAAAAAAACAACCGCCTGTGATTCATAATCCTTTTCCCGTGAAAGCACACGAAATATCCTGTCACTGGGTGAAATCAGAAAACGGGTCGGATCAATATCATCCAAATCAGGCAAGTTTCCAAGGAAAATATTCGTCTCGATAATCTTTCGAAGGGTGGCCTTTTTATCAATGAGCTGCCCGAATCCCTTATTCCTGTCTGTCATATCATAGGTATAGCGAGTCAAAGACCGTTTTTTTCCTTTGTCCTGAAGATTGGGTAATTCAAACTTCTCCGTAAGAATTTTACCCAGGTCATAAGCGTTTGATTCCATTTCATGAGGACCGCCTTCACCCTGACCGGGACCTGACCCGGATCCATCCGGATCATGCACAGGCTGTTCACCAATCACTTCACCTTCTTCACCGTCTCCTGTTCCTCCCGATGCTTCCTCTTCTTCCTCCGGAGGTTTAAAATTCGGATCATGGATAAACTTTTCTTCGACTGTGGTCGGAACAACAACAATTTTTTCCTTGCCGCCCCTTCCCGGTTTGATCAGCCTCCCCACATTGATTTTCCTCGGGAAACCATCTTTTTCCCGTTGTTTATCACGTTCAAGAAGTTCATCTATGGAACGCAGTGTTACATTATATGAGGCCTGAAGTGCGGTTATGGCCTGCAGATCCTGCAAATCATTATGTTGATAAAAACTGTTTACGACCCGTTGGAAATCCTTACTCCCGGTCTGGTCAGAGATCCGGGAACCTCCGGGTGAATCATGGGTTCCTTCCCCGTTGAGTTCCAGAAGTATTTTCCTGTTCTGTTCAGGTGTAAGTCCCCGTTTTTTTAATTCTTCATATCGCTTTAAAAGTTTTTGATTCATATCCATTACCCGAATCGATCACTGTTATTTTAATTCAAGCTTAAAATCTCTTACCAAAAGACTCGATAAATATTTTAATTTTCATCCTCTTGCGTGCAAAAATATTCGATTGTTTTCTGAGCACAGGTACTGCAGTAATTCAGTTTATTCAGCATGGTTTCAATCATCCGGTCATACAGTTTCTGGTTTTCCTCATTGGTACGATTGGCCAAAGCACCGATAAGACTTCCCGCTCCGGCAATATCTGACTTCAGCCTCACGTCCGTCACAGCTTTAACAAGCTCCAGGTTGTCCATAAAATCATAACCCGGATCCACGGAAATCTTCTGCCCGTATATCTTCCTTATGGTTGTTCGGAAAGTCTCACGCTGTTCCGCTGTCTTAAGACCCAGTCCCTGCTCAACACTGTTGATAAACCTCTCATCGATTTTGAGTGCCCTTAAATCATCACTCTGAGGATCCTTATACTTCCACATCTTATCCGGTCCTAAGTTTTCCGCGTCTATACCGATAATCATATTCACATAATTCATAACATCTTTTCGAATAGCCAAAGGTTCGTCCATGTAAGCATTGAACATCTCCGTCATAATCCGCTCCCGGTACAATCCTTTGGCAGATTTCAGATCCTCCAGATATTTTGTTCTATCGCTGGTTTCGGTGACGTAATCCAGGATTACCCGTTCAAGGGCTTTAAAAATATCATACGCGAACATGCACTTTCCTTCATTGGTTTCAGAACTTTCAATTAATAGCTGTATGGAACGGCCCAGGTTCCGCTGACCGAGCCCTTTCTGCCCGAACCGGTTGATTATTTCCGGGTCCTGATTGAGTGTATCAATCACTTCAGCCAGGGTTTTGATACTCTTTTCGCCGGCCACTTCTCCGGCAGACAGTTTCATTGTTTCAATGGGTGTTAATTTTTCAGAACGGGGCAATCGTGAAAGGACGGCCGCAACAGACGCGGAGTAGTTTAAATTCGGATCCTGGTGCAGTGTTTCCCTGTTAATCGTCGTTCGGGGTCCGCTGCCGATCGCATACTGGGTCAGTTCATCTTGGAGTATATAGTTTGTATTATGAGAAACATAGCAGATTCGGCATCGATCCACGATGGGTGCTTCTTCCTTTTCGGAAAGAAATTTGTTAAACTCTGAATTATTGCTTGTGGCGACGATCAGGGTATCGATCGGCCATTTGTACCCATCAATTTCAATACTTCGATTCTGGATGACTCCCAGATACACCTGTACCAAATCTTTTTTATTTTTATAAATTTCATCACTGAAATGAATCCCGCCGCCGGCGACTCGCGCCAGGGCACCCCGTCTTAAATCAAACTTGTATGGATTGTTAGTGTCCGTAATATGAAGGAGGCGCTGGATCGATTCTTCACCCAAAAGATCAACAGCAGATGACGTGATCTTATCCTTAGCGGGATATTTCCCGGTTACCGTACCCAGGCTTTCGGTTAACGGCACAGGTATTATTTCAACAAATTCAAGCATTTTATTAATATCGCCATCAAACTGACCGCGAATATCGTTCCAGATATATCCACTGCAGGCACCCAGGGGGCGGTAATTATCATACAGCTTCTCGATATCATCATCTGAAAATCCAAATTTTTCCCCAAGATAATCTTTATTTTCATCAACCGTGTCATAAAGATTCATGGCCAATACAACGGGATCTTCGTATGTCTGGGACTCAATGGTGGTTATTTTACCGTAACTTCCAAGTTTATCGACATTGATGAATTTAAATGTATATTTTCGATTTTTATCATCCGCTAAAAAATTTCTGTATTTAGAACATAAAAATTCAACAAAAAATGTTTTACCATTTCCGGGTTCACCCACAAGAACAAATGCCATTTCCTTTGAGGAACCGCCTTCGGAAGCATCTTTTACATATGAGACAAAGCTGTTGATCTCATCATACATTCCGATCACGGGCTTCTTCCCCGTACGAAATATACTGAAATCATAAGTTGTTTTGCCATTGACGACAACTTTTTCAATGTCACTTTCCAGAATCATTCTTGAGATACTCTGAAACGCATTTTCAAAACATCTTTTTCCTGATTTTACGGCCTTTAAGTGCACCATAAATGAATTCTGATTTGGTTTAACCATTTTTTCCCCCGGCTGGATAATGTTGATTATGTTTACTGAATCAATATGTATAATTTATTCTATCATTGTTGTCCTGAAATATCTATTCAATATCAGGTTTGATACGCACAGCAATGTTGGGCAGACTAGTATATATGCATTTTTTATGCCACTATCCTATTGTATTTAAGCCATAGAAGATCGGCCGAACTTTACTTGCAAACATCATGTAAAAGTTTAAAAAAATTGCATTTATTATGAATGGGGTTAGGGGTTATTGAAGCATGATCACTTTTGAGTACCTGCATGATTTGACATAATTTTGTCATTTTCTTTCCAGAGATCGTCAAAAATATGTTCTCATCAAAACTGGTAAAAGTGTACCTGGGGGGAGGCTTTGAATTCACTTTTAATTTTGATGGTCTCGTAAAAAGTCCGAATGTGACGGTTTCGTAAAGAGTTCAAATTCAAGGCGTGCAAATTTCGTAATCATGAAGCGTACTTATCGGACCCGCCCTGTTAAATCTGTCTTTTTATTTAACAGGGGAGTTGAATGA
>JAUVGT010000188.1 GCA_030593645.1 Deltaproteobacteria bacterium | reverse complement strand
TCGCGTAAAAATAAATTCACAAATTTTAAGGGCCGAGGCGCCCAGTCGGCAAGGCGCAAAAGCGCGGTAATATCAAGCATATTTCGAGGTTTTGCAACGCAGCCGAATGGGATGATTCGCCCCTTAAAATGTGAAGTTATTTTTGCGCGAGCCCTAAGCCTGATTTTATTTTTCGTGTGTTTTGTGTATTTCGTGGTACATTTATTACTTCGCTGTTGTTCTGCTATCGTAATTGATCTTGGGGGAGGTATTGGGACTACTTTTATTCAAGAACCAGAATGTCTGCTACAATTTCCCAAAGATATTTGACTTCAAGGTCTTCCATGCCGTACTCTTTTTAATGCTGGAGAGCTGACCGTGGCAGCTGTGGCATGGCACTACAATCATTTCAGCGCCGGCCGCCTTGATCTGGCTCATTTTTTTTCTGCCGTAGTAAATCCGTTCTTCATTATATCCGTTAACCAGTGTGCCGCCGCCGCCGCCGCAGCAGATCTGGTGGCCTTTTGCGGGGTACAGATCAATCCAGTTAGGGAGGCATTGGTCCATGATCCAGCGGGGTTCATCAAAATATCCGTGACCAAATCGTTTTTCTGCTTTACGACCGTAATTGCATGGGTCATGATATACGGCGAGCTTTGTGTATTTTGACCGGTCAAGCTTAATCCGGTTTTCTTTGATGTATTTAATCAAAAGATCAAACACAGTATATGTGCCGAATTGTTTTAAGGTTTCCGGATACCATTTTTCAAGACCCGACCGGGTCGCAAGGTAAGCGTGGCCTCATTCCGGCCACAGGAGGTTTTTAACCTCAAGCTGTTTCATGTGATCCGCCACACGGCCCGCCATTTTTTTCATGGCGTTGTCATCACCTGTAAAAAGACCCCAGCTGGTTCCCTCCCAGTTTTTTGAAGGAACCGTCCAGTCTTCCTTTGCCACGTAAAAAATTTTCCACCAGTGCTTCAGATCCTCGGTATGGGTGTTGACCAGTTTATTATGAATGGTGGTTAGAAGATTGGCACCCTTTTTGTCGATGGGAGCTTTAAAATTTTCGAATCCGGGTTCTTCGGCAATTTCTTCAGCCACATCTTCAATAATGAAAATAAAGTCTTCATCAGGGAGTCCAAGATTGTTCCCGGTTTTCAGGGCCATGGAAAGACCCTTATGCAGAATCCCCGGGACTTTATCGCGGTCCCGAAGCGAGCGGACTTTTCTTGCGATTCCGGGTATGTCGATTCCCATGGGGCAGACGGATTCACATTTACCGCACATGGTGCAGATCCAGGGCCATCTGGATTGAATCAATTCGTCTTCGAATCCTAAAGAAACCATACGGACCATTTTCCGGGGATCAAAATCATCCACTCCCGAAACCGGGCAGGAGCTTGAGCATATGCTGCAGGTCATACAGATATCCTGGAGATAGTCCCATGATTTGCATTTGTCATGGTTCAGGAGATTGAGGTTGATTGTTTTGCTTTTTTCTTTCACTTTATTCATTTTTAAATGTGTCTATTTTACCCCCACCCTGACTCTCCCCCATTCAAAGGGGGAGGGAGATTTTGAGCCTTCCCTGTGGAATTCCATTGGACCGTTCCACGGGGTGTTTCATGGTAAAAAATGTTTTATTTTGCCGATCCCAGTTTCTGGATTTCTTCTTTAAATCGATTCACTTCGGCGGCAAACAACGTTCCCATATTTGAAGCAATAGACGTTATCTGTAGACGAGCTTCATTTAAACCGATGGCTTTGAGTTTCTGTTTGATACTATTAACTCGTATTCGAGCATGAATATTTCCGGTTTCAGAGAAACAGTTTTCCTCATGACATGTCATTATCAGGATACCGTCCACCATTTTTTTGAACAGCGTAAAAATGTGTTCAGCCGATATACCGCCTGCGCACGGTACACTGATTATATGTATCCCTTTTGAAATCTCAATTTCCATATTTTCCGCGGATTCTTTTGCCCTTAGTGCGGAACAACTGCATGCAATGACAACAATGGAAAGCATATCAGACGCGGGATCAAAAGCCATATTAATGTTTTCAGACTGACCTTCAATGCCTGATGTGTCCGGTTCCATTTTAATGGCGATTGCCGGGCACTCTGCTGCGCAAATGCCGCACCCTTCACATGCCTCCTGCATGACTGTGACGTTTGTTTCAAGACTGATTGCCTGATGCGGGCATAGCCTGTAACATGTCAGGCAGTGAACACAACTGCCTGTATTGATTTCAGCGGTTATCTCATTTTTAAGTTTATCTCGATAATAGTGATTAATAATGGTTAATATTCCATTTTCAGCATCAGTCATATGTTCTATCTGGGTCTGAATTTTTTTTGAGGGCCCTGTGACCAATATCCCTCTTCTGTTTGTAAAACCAGTTAGCCTGTGAATGTTATCTGCCTGGAGAAAACCATTATTGTCTATACTAATACGGAATATATCAGAAAGGTTTTTAAGACCGGGTGAAGGAAGAAGGTTGTCGTCAACAATGGTTATGTCCGGCTGAAGTTCAAAATTTTCACAAAGGACGTCATCAAAAAAAATGATCCTGACTTTTTTATCCTTTTCCTGAATGATTTCGGGACGGTTTTCTGTGAACTTGATATATATTATTCCGGTTTCTTTGGATTCACGATATTTTTTTTCCAGACCGTTTCCAGCGATTTTCAAGTTATTGGTCAGGATATAGGTCTGTACATGATGATTTGATTGCAGATCCAGGGCTGAATCCATTATTTCCTCAAGAATAACAGGATTACTTTCTTTTGAAAGACCGGTAAGGAATGCAATTTTTATGTTCCCATCGGATGATGATTCACCATCCGTGGGATTTATTTTTAATTGTCTGGACATTTCAAGTGGCAGAACGTTTTCAGTGGGGAGCAATCCATAATGTGAAAAATTGGGAGCACGAAGATATTCTTCCGCAACGATAACATGTGAAACATATATGGTATGTATTTGATTATTATGAGAAAATTTAATGGAGTAGTGGCCGATACTTCCGGTGCACCCTGTTATTTTAGTGTTTGTGAAGATTTCAGCTGACGTGTTATCTTTTATCGCGGGAAAAGCGATTAAGTCTGAGCCATCATCACTTACAGCCACGGTAAGTTCGATGCCTTCATTCATTAATTTTTCGGCCAGTTTTGAAGCGCAGCGCCCATTGCCGATGATCAGTATTTTTTTACTTTCCATTTTTCAAATATTCAACCACCCTAAATGCAGTTTTTATTCCGGATGATAAGGATTCTTCAATCCCCATTGGGTGACAGGCTGTACCTGCGGCAAAAATACCAGCCTTTGAAGTCATACCCGTTTGATTATGGGTATCAAAAAAACCAAATTCTGTAAGGTTTATTCCCAGTTTCTCTGAAAGGTCGCGGTTTCCCTGATTGGGCGTGATCCCGACAGAGAGAACCACCAGATCAAATATTTCTTCCTTGGCTTTATGATCAACCGGGTCAAAGAATGAGACTTCAAGATGGTTGTTTTTTGTTTGCAGGATATCTCCGGGGATTGCCCGGATGGTGCGAAAATTTTTATGAATAGTCGTTTGAAACTGCTGATAATCTTTCCCGCAGTTTTGGAAATCAATGTAGAAAAATGAAATATCCGCGCCCGGCTGTTTTGTCTGGATCAGATGGGCCATTCTCAGAGAAGATGGGCAGCATATTTTTGAGCACCACAAATGGTTTAAGCTGGAGTCACGGCTGCCCACACACTGAACAAAAGCAATTTTTTCAGGGGGAGTGAGATCTGACGGTTTTTTTATGTCATTATGTTCTTTGATCCGTTTTTCAAGCTCAAGGCTTGTGATTACATTTTTAAAACGGTCATATCCATATGGTTTGGTTTCAGGATTAAAGGGATGAAAACCAGTGGCAATAATGACCGCTTCGGCATTACTGGAAGATTTCCTGTCCTGTTGGTTCCGGTAATAAACGGAGATCCGTTCGCCATTTTTAATTCCAGTTAAGGTGCAGCCCATATGGATGTTAATATTTATATGCGAGTGAGCGATTTGTATTTTTTCATCGACTTTACACGCACCGCATTTAACACATTTTTCTGTGGCCTTGCAAGTGAGCCGGACTGCATGACCGCCTATGGATTCGGATTTTTCGATAATTTCCACATGATATCCAAGGTGAGCCAATTCGGATGCCGCGGTGAGCCCGGTGATTCCACCCCCTAATATGATTACGTTTTGATCGATCATTCTTTCCATATGATATAGAATATCTGCTTTCTGTTATTATCCTGCTCACCATAACAGATATTTTATATATTTACCAGTGACCGTCTGCGCCCACAGCAATTCTTATCCGATATGTAGGCTAATAATCCGTACAGAATTTTCAATTTCATTACGCCTTTTACTCTGCCTGCAGGAAAGTTTTGAACGCATTGGGCTCGTGATAACCGATTACCATGACTTTGATCCGGAAATATATGAATAAATGAAAAATGACTTGGCATTATGTTTAAGAGTCAATATATTATTTTTATGATTAAACTGGTGTTTCATTTGAAGAGGTTTTGAAATCACTTCTATGTGTAAGAAAATTTCAATCATTCATATGATATTGAAAAATTGAAGGGCGGATTTAGAATCCACCCCTACGATTATGACATAACCTGCGGAGGAACGAGATGGAAGCATTATTGGAAAATCGTATCCCGATGGCGAATTTACCCACGCCTGTTCAATTATTTTCAAAATTGTCCAAGAAGCTGGGGATAGAGCTTTTTATTAAAAGAGATGATTTAACCGAAAGTGTCGCGTCCGGCAATAAACTTCGAAAACTTGAATACCTTCTCTGGGACGCTAAGAAAAAGGGTGCTGATACACTGATCAGTGTTGGCGGGATACAGTCGAATCATTGCCGGGCAGTGGCATGGGTCGCCGCGAATCAGGAACTTGATTGCTTATTGCTGCTGCGAGGTACTCCTACTGAATCGATCCAGGGTAATTTACTCATCGACCGGTTACTGGGAGCACGGGTGAAATTCTACACCCCTGTAGAATTTAAGAATATAAACAAAATCGGTGAACAGGTTTGTATTGATCTTGAAAAGGAAGGGAAAAGGCCTTACTACATTCTTTTGGGTGGATCAAATGCGATTGGTTCGCTTGGATATGTTCGCATGATCAAAGAAATCGTGGAGTCAAAAAATGAGTTTGACCACATTTATTGCGCCACAGGATCCGGCGGCACATTGGCAGGGATTATGCTCGGGTGCCAGCATTATCAATTAAAAACAAAAGTACATGGAATCGCGGTCTGCGATGACAATCCATACTTTGTTGAAGAGCTCACCCGGATTCAGCAGGAATTCAAATCTCAATACCATATCGATTTTGATTTGACCGGTGTTGATCAGTGTCTGGATGATCAGCATATCGGACAGGGTTATGCGCTGAATACCCGGGAAGAATTGCAGGAACTGTATCAATATGCCCTGGCCGGTGGTCTGGTACTCGATCCGGTTTATACTTTGAAAGCCTTCCTGGGAATGGCGGCACATATCCGCCAGGGTATGGTTAAACCCGGTGAACGGGTGCTGTTTGTTCATTCAGGCGGTCATTATGGTCTTTTTTCAAAATTTGATGAGCTGGGGAGGCTTTTTGAGTAGGGGCGGTTTCAAAACCACTTCTATAAAATGTTCAATGAATGGTCAATGATACTTTTTGGAGGATGCGGATATGAAAAAGCTGACATGGATTACGGTTTTATTAATTGCGATATCAGTTCTGTTTTTCGGCTATGGGTATAATAAGTTACAGGTGCTTGAAGAGGGGGTATTCACAGCCTGGGGCAATATTGAATCAACTCTGCAAAGAAGGGCTGATATAATCCCCAACCTGGTTGAAGTTGTCAAGGGATATGCAAAGCATGAAAGGGGAACTCTCCTGGCGGTCGTTGAAGCAAGGGCAAAGGCCACCTCTACCAATATTTCTGTAGAAGATTTAAGTAGTGCGGAGGCCATGGCAAATCTTCAAAAGGCCCAGGCGGGCCTATCTTCTGCTTTGTCCCGTTTATTGGTTGTGGTTGAGCGCTATCCTGATCTGAAGGCGAATCAGAATTTTCTTGATTTACAACATCAACTTGAAGGGATTGAAAACAGGATCAATGTGGCCAGGCAGCGCTATAATCAGGCAGTTGGAAACTTTAATTCCGCTATCAGAAAGTTCCCTAATAATCTTATTAATAATTCTCTTTTAAACCTTGAGCGAAAAGAATATTTTAAAGCGGATGAAGGGTCAAAAATTGCTCCGAAAGTCAAGTTTTAAAATAGTTTTTCCGGGATATCAGCTTAGAAACGGTTTACAGGCTAATGTTTCGATTAAAATCATAACCGATTAGTGGCTCTTGACTCATAGCTCTTCGACAAAATGAATGATATCGAATTAAGGAGATTTTGATGAAAAAGACAGTCCGGATGATCTTATTTTTTATCGCTGTCCTATCTTTTTTGACCAATAATGCGAATACGGAAGAATTGATTGCGCGTGTCAATGAATGGCCGCCTTTTTATTACACGGAAAATGGAGAATGGGTCGGGATCAGTGTGGACACCTATGATGCACTCTGCCGGGAAGCGGGAGTAGCGATAAACTATACAGTACTGCCATGGTCAAGGGCGATGAGGGAGATGAAAACAAAATCGATTATGGTTGCCAATTTAACACCCACGGATGAGAGAAAAAAGATTATGCATTTTATCGGTCCCCATCGAACGGAAACCCTGGTGCTTGCGATCGCGCGGGAATATCAATACGCAAGAATCGAAAACCTGGATGATCTTGCTGTTTTGGCTAAAAAGACAGGAAAGAGAATCAGTTACCAGCAGGATGTTTTTTATTCAAAGGAATTTAACAACAAAATTGAAAATGATATTGAATTCAGCCGGCATTTTAGAAAAATGGTGACAACAGATCCGCTGGTAAAGCTGATATGCGCCGGCAGACTATTGGGCGGTTTTGAAGATGTTGCCACGGCTTCATATATGATTAATAAATTGAAGATGAAAGATAAGGTCTCGATTCATTCATTTGTTGTGAATAAAACCGATAATTATGTGGGGGTGAGCAAAACGGTTTCCAAAATGACAATAAAAAAACTGCAAGATGCCAATCAAAAACTCTTGAACAATGGGACCTATAAAAAAATTGAAAAAAAATGGACATCTATGGATTTAGCTTTATAAAAGGCGGAGTTTTTCATCGTAAATGGATGAATTCAAAACTATTTTTAATCCGATCAATATAGGTCATCAAAGGTTTAAGAATCGACTGGTGGCATTACCCGTATACACAGGCTACGCGCATTCAGACGGAAAGGTCAGTGACCTGTTAATTGAGCATTATAAACGGCTGGCGGACTCGGGTGTGGCACTTGTTGTGGTGGCCAATGCGGCGGTTTCAGATGAGGGAGTTGTTGCCGGCCATAGTCTCAGAATTGACGGCGATGAGTTTATTCCCGGCTTAAAACGCCTGGCAGAAGTGATTAATTATAACGGAGCGTTATCGTGTCTGCAGCTTAACCATGGGGGCCGGTTTGCCCGTACAGACCAACCATTGTTTCCTTCTCCGATCGACGGATCTAACCTTACCTTCAATATTTCTTCTTTAAAAAACTTTATGAATTTCTTCCCCCTGGAACAAAGGTTCGGGCTTACCGGTAATTTTCTAAAACATGCAAGCAAATGGAGACGGGCAATGACTGCCGGGGAGATCGGCAGGATAATCAATAAATTTGGCCAGGCAGCTTTCCGGGCTTATCAGGCTGGATTTGATATGGTAGAACTGCATGGCGCAAATGGTTATCTGATCTGCCAGTTTTTGTCTTCCTTTACGAACAGGGCTGATTTCCAGGATCGATCCGCCATTCCGATCGCCATAGTCAGGGAAATCAAACAAAAGGTTCCTGATGGCTTTCCGATTGGATTTCGACTGATGGTCAATGAATGGGTTCCCAACGGCATTAAGCTTGAGGAAGGGATCGCATTTTCGAAATTGCTTCAACAGGAGGATATTGCCTATGTGTCAGCCTCGGTTGGATCATACAATTCAATATTTTCAAAAGAAGCGATTAAAAAGATGGCCGATCCCGGTTATCTTGAAGAAGATTTGAAACGATTAACCGACCAATTAAGTATTCCTACGATTATCTCAGGCAGAATTATTGAGCCGTCCATGGCCGAAGAGTTATTAAAAAATGGGGTCAGTGATTTGATCGGGTTGGGGCGTCCATTAAGGGCCGACTATAACTGGCTGAAAAAAACCGGCCATAAAAAGCAAAAAATAAAAATCTGTGTTAACTGTAACCAGTGTTTAAAAAGAGTTGTCATGGATCACGGTTTTACGTGCAGGCGATGGCCAATTGTGGTTCAGGAAAGAATAGAACTGGAGCATAAGCTGTTGAGTCGGAATTACAGGGGTTTATGGGTTGCCGCAGATCAGAATGATATTAAACTGTTAAAAGCCGCTTTACCCTATTTTTTGCCTGACAGCCGGAAAATGATGATGTCGGTTAAGCCCAAGGTTCTTTTTCTTAATTCTCCCAAAGAAAAAAGCTTAACAGATGCAGTAAAATCAGAATTTATTAAATGGTCCAAGGGCTTATTAACACGGGCTGGTTTTCAAGGGCCTGTTTTATCTGAAACTATCGAAATTACTTCAGGTAACTTTGAGAAAGCAGTACAGGATGCAGCTGAACAGGGAAACCATGGAATTGTTCTTATCGGGTACAATCAAAACCAACCCTGGCGTGAACGGATTTTGTATCGGGAGCGGGGAAAGGTCATTGCGCTGGTGGGATCGAATCATGATTATTCCAGGATTTTGGTGCCCGTTGACTTATCAGATACCACAATGCTGGTACTGTCGCTGATCAGGAAGCTGTATCTTGAAAAAGAAGGCTTTTATGTTCAGTTCATTCATGTGCTTCGCGGATCTGTCAATATTGCTGAGAAAAGATGGAAGGAATTGATCCGGGCCACCGGGTTTGGTAAAAAATTTCAATTGAAGCTGATTCACTCCAAAAGAAAAGTTGACGCGGAATTACTGAATATCATTAATGAAGGAAACTATGGAACGATCATCATGGGAAAACGCGGATTATCCGGTATCAAACGCTGGATGCTGGGAAGTGTTTCCGTTGGAGTGCTCAGGGGATTGAGCGACCAGTCTTTGTTCCTGATTGATTAGAATTGACGGTTTCGTAAAAAGTCCAACTTCTGCGTTGTGCTGCATTTCGCAATCATTCAACGTACTATAAGTACGCTTCATGATTACGAAATTTGCACGCCTTGAATTTGAACTTTTTACGAAACCGTCTAATTCGGACTT
>JAUVGT010000241.1 GCA_030593645.1 Deltaproteobacteria bacterium | reverse complement strand
CAGGATTCATTAACTTTAGGCATTTTAGTCACTTTAGCGCACTTTAGGCACTTGTTAAATCCCCTTAGAGGGGTGATCCACCGCCGCTAAAGCTATGGCGGACAAGTCAAAGCCGGGCCCTTTGGACCCGGATTTTTACTTCGGTTGAATCAGGCTGATTTTCACCCGACCGTCACCCATGCCTATCATAATATCAAACCGGAAGATCTTATGAGAGGCGGGGTATTTCCAGACCCTGGTTTTTTTGTTTTCGATTACAAAGTTCACTTTTTTTGATTTGCTTTTGATGTTGGATTGCACAAGGAAATACCCTTCTGTTTTTGATCCAAAAGGATTATCATCTGTAATTTTAACCGTTAAACCTTTGTCTGGAGATACTATTTTCCCACTCTGGTGATTTCCTTTATTGTAAAAATCTTTGCGAAGCCGATTCCACTGGCTGATAGTGGCATAGATCAGACCCTTATCTCCGATGATACGTACTTCATCTACCTTGAAAGCTCCCGAGTTCGCGAATAACGGATCATTAAAATTCAATTTTTTTCTCTCCCCCTTTTTCTTCAGTACCGATGGTGAAACCCCGATAGTCTCTACCGCCCTGCCGTTATAATATGGGACAACAATGACTATGGATTTGACACTGCTTATATTGACTACATCGACCTCGGTCCAGCGTTCGGAATCCAGGGGGACGCGCAGTTCGCCCCCGGTTCCTATTTTGACCATGCACGGAACAGTCTCATTCTTCAAAGAGACAAGGGCCGGCAGGTTTGTTTCATTTTTTTCCATAGCGGCTTCTTTTCGTTTTACGGCTAAATATGGATCTTCCATTTGAGTGAAGCTTGACGGTATGGAAAAGAGTTTATCCTGAAGGGTTTCTTTTTTGATGTTGGATAATTTAATGATCGTCTCTTTTTCATCCTGATGTATAATGATTTTAATAGGAAAGGCGAGTTCATCGGATACCCATTGGGTCATGATTTTATAGCCTTGATTATAAGTCTCCAGTTTTTGGCAGACGAAACCCTCAACGCTTTCATTCCCAAGGGTTTTGGTTTTATATTTAATCGTCTTCGTTATATATTTGTCGACGACATACCCAGCCGTTTGAAAAGGATCGTTGGAAAGGCATCGGATATCTCCCTCCTGCAGCCTCAAATATTTTTTTTCTTTTGGATTCAGAATATTTGTAACCTTTTTCTCTTTATCGACAATAACGATAACCTTTTGTTTATTTGTGCTTTTTTCCCAGCGATATTTTTTTTCTTTCACATAGATTTTTCCACTGGAAGTCATACCATCCTTTTTCTCTGTCATGTCCGCGGAAAATTCAACAGCGGCACCGGCCAGACCAGGAAGGGCATATGTTAAAAATATTATAGCTGAGATTATGAAGACATACCTTTTTGTAGAGATCATTTTCATTCTCCTGTTGATATTGTGTCGAAATGGTTTCAGAGCCTTCAATATTGACGGTTTCGTAATCCGCCGTAGGCGGACCAACTTCTGCGTTGTGCTGCATTTCGCAATCATTCAACTCCCCTGTTAAATAAAAAGACAGATTTAACAGGGCGGGTCCGATAAGTACGCTTCATGATTACGAAAATTGCACGCCGTGAATTTGAACTTTTTACGAAACCGTCTCATTCGGACTTTTTACGAGACCATCAATATGAAATCTAATATTTATACAAATTAATGGATGTTTGTCAAAATTTTTAAAGGCGATTTCAAAACATTTCTTTAGGCCTAAATTTGTGCTTGTTCTATCATCATTTTTCCACTATATACTTGCCGCAAAACGTACGCAGAAATGTACTATTTTACCGAGATACAGGGTTTAAAACAAAAAAGGGATTAACAACATAAGTAAGATAATGTGTTGTAATCCCTTTAAATACTATGGAGCCGACGGGCAGAGTCGAACTGCCTGCCTGCTGATTACGAATCAGCTGCTCTACCAACTGAGCTACGCCGGCACAATAAATTGCACAACTACAGTTTTTATGAACCTAAATCAAGAAAAAAAAAATTCACTTCAGGACCTGGTAAAAAATATACCCGAAAGGGATTCTTGTATTGAAGTCACCGGTTTGTCCGGAACCGATACAGCGTATATGGCTGCAAGAATATACGAAGAACACAATATTCCGATATTGCTGATCGCGCCCTCGACCCGGGCCGCGAAAAATTTACTTGTTGATCTGCGGTTTTTTTTAGACGGTCGTTCTGTGACTTATTTAAATTTTCCATCCTATAATATTTTACCATTCAAATTTCTATCGTATCATAATGAAACAGCCGCAAAACGCATCAGGTCTTTGTACCGGATGATCACGGCTGACTCACCGCCTATTATCGTGACCACCGCGGATGGTTTGATGCAGAAGATAATACCCAGAAAGGAAATCATTGAATATGCGGAACTGGTGATGAGCGGCGAGGAAATAGAAAGAGATCGGCTGATTGAAAAACTCATTGCGGGCGGATATGTTCGAACTGTAATCACAGAGGAACCCGGTGATTTTTCAGTGAGGGGCGGAATTCTGGATATTTTTTCGCCCATGTACACCGACCCTGTAAGGATCGAATTTTTCGGAGATGATATTGAGGAAATCCGGTTTTTTTCAGCTTCGAACCAGCGTAAATTAAAAGCCGTCCCGGAGGCCATTATCCTGCCGGCCAGGGAAGCGGTATTGAGAAAAGAATCTCGGTCTGAGATTATTAACCGTATTAAAGAACAGGCATCAAACCTTAATACTCCGGTCACAAAAGTCAGGGGTATTGTTGACAGGATAAAGCATGAAGGTGTGCTGAGAGGAGTCGAAAGTCTATTGGCCCTGATATATCCGGACCCGGATACACTGTTTGATTATTTGCCGGATTCTTCGCTGATTGTTGCATCGGGAATAGATGTGATCGAAAAAAAAGCATATGAAACCGAAAGCAAAGTCCGGGAAAATTTTGAAACGGCAAGAGGTGAAGGCCTGCTCTGTGTGGAACCTGATCACCTGTATTTAAGCTGGCCGGAAACAAAACAATCTCTTAATGATAACAAAAGCCTGGCTGTAAAAATGCTCCCCGTGATGAAAACCGGTATGGATCAGGCATGTGATTCTGTTCAATATAACTTTAATATAAAAGATAATGCTGAAATAAAGTCCGCCTTAAAAGAACCGCTGTCACGTGATGCGCTTCTTTTGCCCCTGACTGACTGGATCTCAGAGAAAAGAGAATTAGGATTTATTACACTTTTGATCTGCCGCAATAAAGCACGGTGTGAGAGGCTTTATTCCCTCCTGCTCCCGTATGGGATTCAACTTACTGAATTAGATGGGTTTCCTGATTTGAAAAAACACAGGAAAGGTTTGGTTTATGCTTGCCTGGGTCGGGTTTCGGCCGGTTTTGTCTGGCCGGATGAGTCCCTGGCAATAATCACGGATGATGAAATATTCGGGGCG
Organism: Deltaproteobacteria bacterium; assembly: GCA_030593645.1. Classification (GTDB taxonomy): domain Bacteria; phylum Desulfobacterota; class Desulfobacteria; order Desulfobacterales; family JAUVGT01; genus JAUVGT01. The sequence continues at coordinate 4,101 of JAUVGT010000241.1, read as the reverse complement.
AAAACGCGACAAAAAATCAAACGAAGGCAAAAACCAAAAACAGAACTGCTGGCTTTTGAGGATCTGAAAAGCAGAGACCTTATCGTTCATGATGAACATGGAATCGGTGAATACTCGGGCCTTGTAAAATTGGAACTGAACGGAACCACCAATGATTTTCTGCTTATTGTTTATAGGGGCGGTGACCGACTTTACCTGCCGGTTGACCATATGTCCGTGATACAAAAATATATGGGAATGGATGGAATATCTCCGGTTCTTGATAAAATGGGCGGTAAAACATGGGAAAGGGTAAAAGCAAAAGTAAAAAAATCGGCAGAAAGAATAGCGGGTGATCTGTTAAAAGTGTACGCGGCCCGGAAAATTGAAAAGGGTTTTTCCTTTAAAGAATTTGATCATTTTTTTAAAGATTTCGAGGCCGGCTTTCCATATGAGGAAACAGCTGATCAGCTCAAAGCCATTGATGATGTACAAAATGATATGGCAAAACCCGTACCCATGGATCGTCTTGTATGCGGTGATGTGGGGTATGGAAAAACGGAAGTTGCCCTGAGAGCGTCTTTTCTGGCGGTAAACAACAACAAACAGGTCGCCGTACTTGTGCCGACAACCGTTCTCGCGGAACAGCATTTCACAACATTTTCCGATCGATTTAAACATTATCCTGTAAATGTGAAGTGCTTGAGCAGGTTTCGCCTTTTAGCTGAGCAGCGCCGGATCGTTCAGGATTTGAAGTCCGGCAGGACAGATATTGTGATCGGTACACACCGGCTGCTTTCAAAAGATATCGGATTTAAAGATTTAGGTTTGATAGTGATCGATGAAGAGCAGCGGTTTGGAGTCAAGCACAAGGAAAAATTGAAAAATTTGAGAAAGACGGTAGATGTGCTGGCATTGACCGCCACACCGATCCCCCGCACCCTTCATATGTCCATGATGGGAATACATGATATCAGTGTGATTTCAACGCCGCCGGAATATCGTCAGGCCATTGTTACCTATATTTCCGAGTTTGATGATTTGATTGTGGCCGAAGCGATCAGGAAGGAATTGAGCCGAAAGGGGCAGATATTTTTTATTCATAATAATATCAAGAGTATCGGCAGGATAGCAAAGAAACTCGGAAATCTTGTGCCGGAAGCACGACTTGAAATCGCCCACGGACGGATGAATGAAAAAGAGTTGGAACGTGTGATGTTCCACTTCATGAACCGGGATATAGATCTATTGGTTTGCACCACAATCGTTGAATCCGGGCTTGATATCCCTTCTGCGAATACCATCATGGTTAATCGCGCCGACAGGTTTGGACTGGCCCAAATGTATCAACTGCGCGGCAGGGTGGGGCGGTCTGATGAACAGGCATATGCGTACCTTTTTATACCGCATGAATCAATATTGAGTAAGGATGCTCAGAAACGTTTGAAAGTTCTCATGGAACACAGTGATCTGGGTGCCGGTTTTCAGATTGCGATGAGTGATTTGCAAATCAGGGGAGGCGGTACGATTCTCGGGGCTTCACAATCCGGCCATATTGCCGCGGTTGGTTATGACATGTTTCTCAAGTTAATGGAAAACGCGATAAGCGAATTGAAAGGAGAGCCGGTTCGGGAGAATCTGGAGCCGGAAGTTAATATGAAAGTATCGGCTTTTGTGCCTGAATCATATATCAATGATATTGATCAGCGTCTATCAGCATATCGTACCCTGGCAAAAATGACATCCTTGAAGGAAATAAACGACTATAAAGAAGAAATGAGTGACAGGTACGGTGCCCTGCCGGATGAAACCACGAACCTCCTTTTGAAGATTATGTTGAAAGTATTGGCGGTAAGAGCAGGAGTCAAACGGATTGATATGACAGGCAGGCAGCTTCAACTCTTTTTTTCTGAAGCACACCAGAAGAATCCGCTGGGGCTGGTTGATATGGTAGTGGCAGAACCTGACCGCTTTGAATTCACACCCGACCATACGCTCAGGGTAAAACTCCAGGGTTATGGTACCGGTGGTCTTGTTGCCAAAACTAAAAATATCTTGAAAGAAATTGCGCATCGTGTTAACACTTAATTGTTTAATATATTGAGCTGGTTGATAAGGCTCAAACGGTGATCATTTTGATATTTTAAACCGGTGATTTTCTGGAAGTCACTTCTAACACGATGGGTGTTTATGAAACACAATCTGTATCTGATGACATTGATCATGTTCCTGACCTTGCCTGTCTTGTTTTCAGGATGCTCAAATCCTGAGAGTAACAGCCAGAATGATTATTTGATCAAAGTGGGGAAACGTATTGCAACGGTGCTTGATTTTCAAAAAGCCTTTGAAGCTACCAGGGTTGTTTATCCACATAACATGTCTCAGAAATCAGCGGCACATAAGGAAGCACAGATCCGGCTTTTAAAGCAGATGACCGAGGAATTGATTTTGCTTGAAAGGGCGAAAGAACTTAATATCAGTGTTACTGATGAGGAAATTAAAAAAGCTGTCGCGGAGATAAAGGCGGATTATCCGGATGAAGTTTTTGAAGAGACTTTACTTGAGTACGCTGTTTCATATGAAGCGTGGGAAAAAGCTTTAAAGACGCGAATTCTTATGGAGAAACTTGTTGCAAAGGAATTAAAGGATCAAATCGAGATTACCCCTGATGATATATCGGAATATTATAAAGAGCATTATAAAAACGGACAGCTCGCTCCCGAGATGGCAATGAATTCAAATGATATAAATGAAAAAATAGTTGAGCACCTGCGAAGGCAGAAGACGGAAGCAGCCTATAAATTATGGATAGAAAAAATTCAGAAAAAATATGAAATTGAAATAAATAAAGAACAGTGGGAGAAGATAATTTCTTCATAGTATTTACACAGGTAAAAATATTTGAAGAGTCGGGGTATATTTATAAATTGCTCGATTTAAAAAAATAAAATGGAGTGAAACGTTTTGTTGTATATACATTTTGGTAATAAATGGAAAAGAAGATCAGATGTACTGAAGATATTGAAATGGTGTTTTATACTTTTCATTATTTCATTTTCTGAAGCAAGAAGTGCTGATGTAGTTGAAAGAATAGTTGCGGTGGTGAATAATGATATTATCCTGTTAAATGATCTGGAACAATATACTAAGCAGTTTATAGATAAAATTATAACTTCAGACTATTCTCCTGAAGAAGAACAGGCTATGATAAAAAAAGTTCGCCAAAAAACGCTTAACACGCTTATTGACGTAAAACTAACAGATCAGCAAATAAAAAAGCTCAAGATAACTGTTAGTGAAGAAGAGGTGGACAAAACCATTAATAAAATCGTAAAATCAAAAAACTCCAATGTCCAGGATCTGAAAAAAGCATTGGAGGCTCAAAATATATTATGGGACGAATATCGTACGCGCTTTAGAGACCAATTGCTTCGAAGGAAGTTAATAAACAAGGAAGTAAACTCCAAGTATGTTTTAACAACTGAGGACAAAAAGAAATATTATGAAGATCACAAAGAAAAATTCGCGGGAGAAAAAAAATATCATTTACGTATCATCGCAATGAAAGCCTCTTCCTATGATGACGAAGAAAGAAAAGCGATCTTAATTAAAATGAATGAAATCCTGGATGATTTAAAACAGGGGAAAACATTTAATACACTTGCGATGCTTTATTCTGATTCGAAAACAGCAATGGATGGAGGAGACCTGGGTTTTATTAATTACCAGGATCTTTCGGCGCGCCTTAAGGAAACACTCAAGGACAAAAAAGCCGGTGAATGCTCACCTGTGCTGGATACTGAATTTGGCTTTCAAATATTCTATATTGAGGAAATCGTAGAAACCAAACCCAAAACATTGGATGAAGCGACGCCGGAAATAGAAGCCATGCTATTTACTGAATTTGTTGACAAGCAATATAAAGCATGGCTTGGGAATTTAAAGAAACGATCTCATATAAAGATCTATGAGAATTTATAGAAGTGACGGTCTCGTAAAAAGTCCAACTTCTGCGTTGTGCTGCATTTCGCAATCATTCAACGTACTATAAGTACGCTTCATGATTACGAAATTTGCACGCCTTGAATTTGAACTTTTTACGAAACCGTCTAATTCGGACTT
>JAUVGT010000154.1 GCA_030593645.1 Deltaproteobacteria bacterium | reverse complement strand
TGATTATTTTTATTTGTGTTTTATTATCGATACTAAAATCTGCCAGTGTTTTTCCCCCGGGGATTTCTTTGGTCACAAGCCAGCATTTATAAAATAAACTTCCCAGGTGCGCATGTATGATCGGTTCCGGTACTTTTATTCCGCATTTTTCTGCCGTTTTAATCATTTCATATTCGATCCGGCAGCGTGTTTTTCCCCACCTGATGTATTTATTTTTTATAAAGTATCGCACCAGTCCACCGCGGGTAAAATGTTTGATTATCAGGCGGTCGAATCCCGGGATTTGAATTCTTTTAACAGCTGTTCTGCCGCCAAGTACTGAATTAACGGAACCTGGATTTTTATTAAACGCTCTTGTTAATTGTTTTAAATGATCTTTATTAAATTTAAATGATGAGTGAATTTGATATCGATGATATGAAAGGGTATATGTTTTATTCATTTATTGTTATTATTTGAGTTCGGTGCCGTTTCAATTAAAAAACCCTTAAAGGTTATGGTTTATAAAGAAATGCAGGTTAAGTGTCAACAAATCAATTTTTGACGATTTTGAAAAAAGTCCAAGTTAGCGCTGATGCTTCACTTCGTGTCTTAAGTTGTGCTGCATTTCACAATCTTTCAACGACCGATAAGTACGTTTCATGATTACGAAATTTGTACGCCTTGAATTTGAACTTTTTACGAAATCGTCAAATTTTAATGCCTTGACTATCCGATACCGATTTGGTAATCATCTGAAAAATTTACCTTTTATCATAAGAATACTGGAGAAACATTGATATGAAAAGATGTACAAAATGCATTATGCCGGATACAGTACCGGGGATTACATTTGATGATGAAGGAATCTGCAGCTTCTGCCGGAATTTTGAAAAAGAAGAATATTTAGGCAAAGAAAAACTGGATCTCATAGTTGAGGAAGCCAGGAGTAAAAACAATAAATATGATTGTATCGTGCCTCTTAGTGGAGGAAGGGATAGCGCATACGTATTATACCTTGCCCGGAGTATTTATAATCTAAAAGTGCTTGCTGTTAATTATAACAATGAATTTCAGAATCCCCAGGCCCTAAAAAATATGCAAACTGCATGTCAAATTCTTAACGCGGATTTTGTTACAGTTTGTTCTAAAAATAATATCGCAAGGGAAATAGTCAGAAATGGGCTTAAATTCTCTACCTTAAGACGTAAATACAGTATATGTACCGCCTGTACATATGGAATGGAGAGTGTGGTTTATCGCGCCGCCCTGGAACATAACGTACCGATGATATTTTGGGGTGATTCGCAGCAGGAACAGACAACCCCCATGGAAAAACTGGCAAGAAAAAATCTGAAATTGGGAAAAGGTACAATTCGCAAACATTTTAATCCAGATTATTACAGATATGAAGCGGCTTTTCTGAAACAAAGACTTGAATTCAAGGTGCCAGGTAACAATTGGCTGGCAAGACATCCTAAATTGAAAGATAAAAATATTAAGGAAGTTCATGTGTTTTATTATATTCCATGGGATCGTGAGTTGATAAAGAAAACAATAATGGAAGAAACCGGTTGGGAAAAGCCCGAGGGCAGTGTATCGACATGGAGAACAGATTGTTATCTAACACCGGTACTGAACTATTTTTTTTATAAAATATTTAATTGTGGAAAGGAAACATTTGGATATTGTAAAATGATTAACAGCGGGCACATGGACAGAAATGAAGCTCTCAAACAGGAAGAGAAGTTTCAAAAACATATGGTTGATGCAGATACAATACGGAAAATGCTTGAGGATGATATTGGACTGTCGAGAAAGGAAGCGGATCGGGTATTATAGAGATTATCTATATCCCGTATCTAATCTATTCACTGTTGAATAGAAGATCATTGATCAAATCGGCCGCTTTAGCGCTACCACCCTGACGCTCCCGCATATATTCTTCAGCAGCTTGAAAAACAGATTCCTTTGATAATGCAGCGTTTAGATCCTGCATAAGAATATCAGATGCCTGTTTACTGTTCGCAGCGACTTTTAATAAGCCTTTCTCAATGATGTCCCGGCCCACCCAGGAAAAATTTTCCCATGAAGAACCAATGACAGGGACAACACCGCATGCCAAAGGTTCCAGGAAGTTCTGCCCGCCCAGCGGCGCGAGACTGCCTCCAATAAAAACAGCTCGTGCATTAGCATATGCTGCGATCAGTTCTCCAAACGTATCCCATAGGATAACAGTACCTGCCGGAACTTTCTTTTTAATTTTGGATCTCAATTCCCATGAAACAGAATGTTTGTTCAAATTTTTTTCCCAGTGATTGATTCGATGCATGTGCCTTGGAAATAATCCGATAATGATATCCGGCTGCCGGGTTAGAATATCATAAATCATTTTTTCTATATCATGCTCTTCTTCCTGCCGGATTGAACCCAGAACGATAAATGGAATATCATTTGAAAGGACTTTTTTTAAATCGTTGTCTGTGTTCGTCGACCTGGGAGCAAACCGGTCAAATTTTATATTCGGCATGATATCAATACCCGATTTCCCGAAAAGTTTTACGAAACGGCCCGCATCATTTTCAGAAATTGCAAGGATTCTATCAGGTTTTAATGATCGCCAGAACGCGGGCCATATAAGATATTTTTTAAGGCTTCTATCTGTAATTCTGCCATTGATGATAATGACGTTACACTGGAATTTTTTAGCTGCCGCAAGGAGTCCAGGCCATAATTCAGATTCAAGAAGCACGATGACTCTGGGTTGAGCTTGTCTTATCATCCTTTTCATTATCGTGGGTCTGTCAAAAGGGAAATAAGCGACCGATATCGATACGTTACTGTTTTTCGTTTTTCGGGCCTTTTTTGCGCGTTCAAGAATTTCCATTCCCTGCAGTGTATTGGACGTTAAAAGTATGCGCTTCGGTTTCACGGGATTAAAATGATCCAAAAACTCCCATACAAGGTAAGATTCTCCAGCGGATGCGGCTTGAATCCACAGGTGAGATTTTGATGATTTATACCTTAATGTCCGTTGGTTGTACCCTTCTACCATGCGTTTGTTAAGACGGAAAAACGGAATGGCGATAAACCAAACAAGGTCATATAGAAGAAAACAGGTTTTATATAGAACAGAGTTAATCATTGGTTGTTCTTTTTTTGGGGAAACATTCAATACAGCATTTTAACGTATATACATATGAATTACGATTTATCCAAGTGCCCTATATACTGGAATGGATAAAAATAGTCAAACCTGATGGAGCATTTCGTTGTTGAACATTGACACTGTACTGAATGTTTGTTACTCGTTGTCTGGAATTTATATCAAAGAATTGGTTGTTATGGATTACTATCGAACCGGTTAAAAAATATGGAAACACTGTGTAAGATACAAGGATGGAGTTGTTTATGCCATTATTCAAGCTGGATCATTTATTAGCCCGATTGTTTGTTGGAATATCCCCGAGAATTATCATGAGTTTAGGGAATAAACTGGGAGCGATATTATTTTTTATTGATGTTCCCCATAGACGGATTGTAAGGCGTAATCTTAAATTTGCCTATCCTGAATGGACATTGAAACACGTTAAGCAGGTTTCAAAAGAGGTTTTTCAAAATATCACAACAACTGTTATTGAAATGTGGCAAATGTATTTTTTTTCAAAAGGGGATATGCTGGATAAGGCGCGATACAGTGGTGAAGAACATTTTAAGAGGGCATACAACGAAAACCGTGGAGTCATCATTATTTCGGCGCATATGGGTAACTGGGAGATGATACCCATGATTTCTCCGCAAGTACTCAAAAAACCAATATCTGTTGTGGTGAGGAAGCTTCGATTTGAGCCGGTTGAAAAAAGAATTACAAGTATTAGAACACGTTTTGGGTCCAAAATGGTAAATATGAAAGATGCCATGCCTGAATTGATCAAGGCTTTACGGTGTGGTGAAGTGTTGGGTCTGATGGTGGACCAGGATCTCAGAAGTTCAATCAGTGTGAAAGTCGATTTTTTTCAGCACTCAGTTGCGGCAACGCATGCGGCAGCGCTGCTGGCCCTTAGATGCAAAGCACCGGTAGTACCCATGTTTTGTAACCGTGCAAAGAATGGCAGGCTTAAAGTAAGGCTTGAACCTGCACTTGAGCTTCAGAGAACAAATGATTTACGGGCTGATATTCAGGTGAATACACAAATGATAACCGGCGCAATAGAGAAAGCCGTTCGATCCAATCCGGGGCAGTGGCTTTGGGCACATAAACGATGGAAGAAGTATTATCCGAACCTGTACTATGAATCAATACGCAGACGTCGGCGTCGCCGCGCCAGGAAGATAATAAAAGAAAACAAGAAATGACAAGGAGATAATACCGCTTTGCAATCAGCCTTGTGGACTCATATTTATAAAGCTCTTGATGGAATATTTAAACTATCTGAAGACAGGAAAGGTCTTTATATTGTTATTATTTTTTCATTTGTACTGAAAACAATAATATTAATTGCCCTGTTTGATAAACCCGTGAATAGTGACGGCATCCTCTATATTTCTGCGGCAAAACAGTTTGCGGCTGGAAATTTTAAGGAAGCGATAGAAATCTATCGCATGCCTCTTTATCCGATTCTCATCGCATGCCTTCATTTTATTGTTCCCGATTGGGTGCTTGCCGGCAGACTTATTTCCTATTTTTGTCTGATGCTGGCGGTTATTCCACTCTATCTTCTAACCAGGGATCTTTTTGATCAGAAAATTGCTTTTTGGACGGGTATTCTTTTTGTTTTATCCCCGGTTCCAAATAGCTGGACCGTATACGCGATGCGAGGGCCGGCTTTTGTTTTCTGCTTCGGGTGGGCAGCATATTATGCGCAAAAGGCGATTTGTGATAAGAATATTAAATATTTTGTTTATGCCGGCCTGTTTTCATGGATCTCTGTTTTTTTTAGAATTGAAGGAATTATATTTATTCCTTATTTCATGATTTTTTTAATCGGCCTGTCCTTTGTAATACCATCTGAAAGAGTGTATTTATTCAAAGGGTTTTTAATATGGATAGCATACCCGGTTTTTTTTAGCGCGGCTCTCTTTTTAAGCCAGGGGCTGGGGCTTGAGATATCATCATTTAATCGAATTAATAGCGTTAGGCAGGAGCTCACTAAACTGCTTAATTTTACGTTTTTTAATAATTACCAGCAGATTAAACTAAAACTTGAGGAGTTATCAAAACTGTCTCCATTTTCCGGGTATAATCAGAATTTTGCTGAAATTACGAGAAATTATATCCCCCTGATATATTTTGTTGGACTGATAGAAAAATTGATTAATGTTATTTTCTTGTTTAATGTCATTCCTCTACTCATGGGATTAAAACACCGGTTTAAAAGAAATCATTTTTTAATACTCTCTATCTCGATTGTTTTTATGATACTTGTATATTTTCGTATGATTGAGAGAGATTACTTATCAAGCAGGTTTCTGTTTGTTTCCGCGTTCCTGTTATTCCCGTGGGTGGGGAACGGGTTTGATCGAATGATCAGGTTCATTGCTCAGTCATCATCACCAAGAGTTTATTCAGCGATTCTAATTGTCTTATTGATTTTAATACCATTTGGTAAAACGGTACTGTCCTTTGGCAAAAATGATAACGTGACGGAAAAAGCGGGAATATGGCTTACAACGCAGCCGGGATATGATGGAGCAAAGGTTGTTACAAATGATTTAAGAATCCTTTTTTATTCCAAGCGGGATGTTTTTACGGAGCATGGTCGCAACCGCAGTGACACTCATTTGATTTACCATAGTTTAAGATCTGATTATTCAGAAATTGAAAAAGCCGCAAAAGATTTCCATGGAAAATTCGTTTTACTGAAAAAATCTGTAAAGGATATGGATTCATTCCCTGAATTTGAATATTATCGAAAAATAAAAGTTTTTACCGGGAAAAAGGATATGGTTGAGATTTATTGTTCTCCGGATATTTATAAAACTACAGAGTTTTAAAAAGAACATGTATCCTGAAAGCTGTAAAATGTTCAGGATACATCAATCAAACCGGATCGCTGATGAAAAATACGAACATTCCAACCTTAAACAGCAAAACCATAACCACGATGAAGCGAAATATCAAAACTCCGTTCAGAGTAAATCTAGCAGGTTTTCATCAACAAAAGGAATTGATCTGCACACGAGTGGTCCGTATTCTGCCCGGTAAACGTTTGGTTGGGTTCGGTGAGTTAAATGGGGAAAAAATTGTCGCAAAATTTTTTGTTGATCCAAACAATGCTTGGAAACACTGCGCCCGTGAAGAAAGAGGTTTGAAATCCTTAAAAAAAATCGGCATTAAAATTCCTGAATTGATATTTAAAGGTGAACTGGAACCGGATTCTACACCGGTTTTAATTCTAAAAAAAATTGAACCGACATTTGATTTTTCAGAGACCTGGGATAGTATTAAAAATGAGCAGGAGAGGGTAGTGCTCCTGAAACGTTTAATCTTAATCATTGCCCTGGAACACGAAGCGGGCCTGAGACAAAATGATATTCATCTGGGTAATTTCCTTGTAAAAGATAATGATATATTTTCGATTGACGGTGCGGATGTTGATGTCAGGCACGCAGACAGATCGTTGCCGGTAAAAAAAAGTCTCGATAATCTGGGGTTGTTTTTCGCACAATTCCTCCCGGAATTTGATAATCTGATGGAAATAGGTTTTAAAGAGTATATAAAAATACGAAAATGGCAAGCGTTTGACGACCTGTATGATCGTTTGGTGAAGAGTACTCGTCATAACAGGAAAATACGGAAAAATAAGTATCTCAGAAAAATATATCGAGAATGTTCAGAATACATGTGTCAGAAGTCCTGGAATTCATTTTTGGTTTTATCCCGTGAATACCGGGGGGAAACTATGAATCGTTTGTTATCTGATCCGGATTTAGCGATTAAAAATGGTCAGATGCTGAAAGATGGCGGTGCTTCAACCGTCGCTCTTGTTAACATAAACGGGATCAGACTGGTAATAAAAAGATACAACAGGAAAAGTATCGGTCATTTCATAAAAAGGACTTTCAGACATAGCCGCGCTTATATATCATGGCGCAACGCGCACAGACTGGCAATGCTCGGGATAAGTTCGAATAAACCGGTCGCATTACTTGAAAGAAGGCTGGGTCCGTTTTGTTTAACCGCTTACTACATATCAGAATATATTGAAGGGCCTGACGCGTATAATTTACTCCATTCAAAGGAAGTGGACCAGAATGACACACAGCAGATCGCCTGCTGGTTTAGAGAACTCATGCAGCGGTTTGCCGATGAATTCATAAGCCATGGAGATTTAAAGGCAACGAATGTTATAGTGACGGAAAATGGGCTGAGTGTTATTGATCTGGACGCGATGCGTGAGCACCGTTATAAATATTGGTTTTTACGGGCGTTCAAAAAAGATATCAAGCGTTTACTGAAAAATTGGGATGATTTACCGCGTGTATGTAAAATTTTTCATAAGGAACTGAAAACTCTCAAAACATTGAATAATAAAAAATATTTGTTTGAAACCACTTCGAAATAGCGTAATACATTGCGATCTCATGAAATTCAGTTTTATCATACCTTCATATAATTATTCCCGGTTTTTAAAGCGGTGTATTCAGTCCATTATAAGCCAGGACTGTAAAAGCTGTGAAATTATAATTGTCGACGACGGTTCAACAGACAATACCAGAGAAGTCATCGCGGATATTTGCAGACAGTATTCGGATAGTATTATCATTTATAAGTACCAGGACAACTCAGGGCCTGCGGCCGCAAGGAATAATGGGACTTCAATTTCCAGGGGGGATTATATCTGGTTTATTGATGCCGATGATATTCTTCTGGATGACGCTGTAAAGGTCATGTCTGATGCCGTTGAAAAATTTTCAGAGGCAAAGTTATTATTTTCCGGTTATCGATCTGTTAACGAAGAAGGTAAGCAGAGATTACATAAACATGGAACGATCCGGAAGAGTAGAACAACTAATTTCCGTCAATATGTTCTTAACGGGATTGAGGGATTGACCACCGGGTCTGTTGTAGTAAAAAAAGAAGTGTTTGAATCACTTTCATTTCCGCATGATATATATACCAATGAAGATATTGTGTTTTTTTCACATTTGCTCGCGACTTATCCCGCTGCTTCTATACCTGGAATTATTCTTGAGAAATTTCGTCACAGGAACAGCCTGAGAAGAAATTTAAAGCGTATACAGGAAACAGGTTTAAGAATGGTCGATTATCTGTTTGATAGAAACATACTTAAATCTGAACAGATGCGGTTACGAAGAGTATTTTTAGCGAAAAGGTGCTTAAGCATATTCAGATCCCACTATCTCCTGGGAGATTATCAATCAGCGCGTCGATATTATCAATCAGCAATTCGTGAATATCCGTTATTGATTTTCAAATGGTCGTATCTCAGAAAATATTTAAAGAGCTCAATCGGAAAGTGAAAGTAGAACTCATCTGACCTAACTCCGAGCGCCTAAAATGTGAAGTTATTTTTGCGCGAACCCTTAGGGGAGGTTTTGAAACCACTTATAGAAAACACTTCCTGCTATCACACCGGCAGGGACGGAATTTTTTCGAAAGTTTTTTCATAAAGAGCAATTCCCCGGTGGTTTACTTTTTCCCAAAAGTTTTTTTCATCGAACAGGACGGTTTTCAGCGGTTTATTTTTGTATGCCCTTACGAAGCGGAATAGATCGCGTTTTGTTAAACCGATATCCATACACGAAAAATACAGACCGGCAATATCCTTGATCTGAAGACGCTTTGGAAGCCGGCGGTGAACTTGTACACGATGAAGATCGATTAGATACAATTTAATTTCCTTGGGTTTGATGTGTTTTATCCCGGCTGAAATGTCGATTAGAAAGTGACAGATATAAAAATCACGATGACTGATATTATTTTCATGTATGATACGCGCAATTTCAGCAACTTTGATAATTAATGCCTTTTTTAGAGTATATTCAGGAGGCATGTCATTCCAGTAAAATGAAAAATCTTCCAGACTTTCGATATCATTCAGTTCTTTTGTGATAATAAAAGAGCGGATTTTTGCCGGGTTTATTCCTTTCCTGCCATAACCGGCTATCGGGGTGGTGTTGATTCCCATCCGTTCAAGATGCTGAACAGCAAGCCATTCGTTTTTTGCACTAAGGACCGGAAATTTCAATTGAAAGAGGTATTTTATTATTTTTTTCCATCCGACACCCAGATGGATTTTTGCAAAATAGTTATCCCCGTTATGTGAGAATAAAAGAGTTTTACGATTATCTTTAAAGCGGTATAGTTTACCTTTAAGTGATAATACCTGTTTGAAGACATCACCGTAAGTCCACTTATCCATTAATGATTCTGACAGTTCTAACATTTGGCTACCTTCTCGATTATATCTGATGCTTTTTCAGCCAGCCCGAAGACATCAGTATTTTCTACAAATTTTCCTCCATTTAATCGCCATTTTTTAGCTTCGCTGGACGTTAACATGATTTCAAGATTTTTGTTAAGGCTTTTTTGATCAAAAGGTGAGGTTAAAACAATCCCAGCCCCGGCATTTTCTACATAATGACTGTATCCGCATACATCCGTTACCAGGACAGGCAGTTGTGAAGCCATCGCTTCGATTAACACGGTGCCCGTATTTTCACGATAGGCCGGGTGTATCAAAAGATCGGCAGACGCAAGAAAACGAGATATGTCTTCACGGCCACCAATAAAGCGGATCTGATCTGAAACCGCCAGACGCCGGGCCAATCGTAGAAACGGTCCCGGCTTATCCTTTCCCACGATCAGAAGCCTTGTATTCTTCTTAAGATCATCCGGTAGGGCTGACATCGCTATGATCGCGCGGTCAACTCCCTTTGTTTTAAAACCGGATCCGATCAGCAAAACAATATTTTCTTGATTGCCAATCGAAAATTCCCTGAAAAAGTCATTGCGAATTTTATCTTTGCCACGCGGTTTTAAACGATCTCTCGAAATTCCAGGAGGCAGTAAATGAAAACGTTCTTCGGGTGTTTGATAATATTTAATATACTCCGATTTTTCTTTTTCAGAAAGAAGCAGGATTTCTGTTTTTGAAGATTTGTCAAATACCGCAGTTTCCATTTTTAAATAGCTTTGATAGCGGGGAGTTATACGGTATAAATAATGCTTTTTATACGCTTTAGAAGCAAAGCATGAATCAGCTGCAAAATAAACATCCAGACCGGGAATTTTTACGAAGCCAACCAATGCATCATATTTAAGCGGCCTTGCGGTTTGAATATAATTTTCAGCAAGTGATTCACGGTGATGATGATTTGTAAAACCTCTTATCGGCAGTATGGTCACTATGAGACCTTCCGGTATACTGCCGGTCCAGGATGAAGTATAGACATCCACCCTGTGCCCACGGGACATGCAAACCCTGGCAATTTTTAAAAAATCCCGCTGCTGGCCACCAAAAGGAAAATATTTTTGAAGGCAAAATGCGAATTTCATTCAATCATAAACCTTAATTATATCAAAAGTAAATATCCGGGTCCAAAGAAAACAAAGTGACTAAAGTATAGAATAAAGTGAACTAAAGTTTTGACGGTTTCGTAAAAAGTCCAACTTCTGCGTTGTGCTGCATTTTGCAATGATTCAACGTACGATAAGTACGCTTCATCATTACAAAAATTGCACGCCTTGAATTTGAACTCTTTACGAAACCGTCTAATTCGGACTT
>JAUVGT010000097.1 GCA_030593645.1 Deltaproteobacteria bacterium | reverse complement strand
GCGGCTATTTAACCAAACCGATAAAACACAGTCACCTGTATAATACGCTACGGATGTTAAAAGCAGGGAATAACAATGAATTTGACCAGGATAAAATTATAACAAAACATTTAATAGAAGAAATATCGCCTGAAAGATTATATGTTTTGCTTGTTGAAGATAATTCATTAAATCAAAAGGTGATGACCATGATGCTTAACCGTTTTAAAATCAGGGTTGATCTCGCTGAAAATGGGAAGGAAGCAATTGATGCTGTAAATAAAAATAGATATGATATGATATTTATGGATTGTAAACTTCCAATTATGGATGGATATGAAACCACGATGAAGATAAGGGAAAATGAGAAAAGTGCTAATAATAAAACCAGAGAAAAAAAACGAATACCAATTATAGCGGTTACAGCCGATGCATTGGAAAAAAATCGTGAAAAGTGCCTCTTGTCCGGTATGGATGAATTTATTTCAAAACCGATTAAGAGTGAAAACTTGGAAATAGTACTAAAGAAATATTTTGATAAAGAAAAGCAGATGAGCAGTACAATATAAAAACATTTTAAATTGTCATGGACATGGAAACAGAGCAAAATTATTCGATGAAATATAAAAGTATGATTTATAAAGTCAGCCTTGTTGTGATCATAGGTATTTCACTTGTTTTGAGTTCGTTTGGCATATACATATATAAACAGAATGCTGAAGAGCTAATGGATGAGTTAAATAATACATTGGTTCTGTCGACAAAAAGAATCGCGAACAGCCTGAGTAATCCATTGTATAATTATGATACAAAGACCATTCAGAGTATCGCATTATCAGAAATGGAAAATAAACTTATTTCCGGAATTTTTATATGGGAAACAGGAGATGAGAAGGTACTTTTCGGGTATGTTAGAGGCAGCGAGGGTACTATTATTATTGCAGATAAATTACTTCCAAGTAAAGAAAACATCAGTGGAAACTCAGATATAAGATATGGGAATAAAAATATTGGCAAAGTTAAAGTATATTTGACCAAAAAATATCTAACAAAAACATTAGAAAAAATAATGCTGTCAAGTATTTTTCAGATCATTATATCAGATGCTGTTTTAGCTGTTATTATGATTGCAATGATCAACATCATTATCATAAGTCCTATCTCGCAGTTAACAAAAGCGACTATCGAAATGTCTTCCGGAAATTTAGATCAATCAATAAAAATTAACTCAAAAGATGAAATAGGTATGCTTGGAAACAGCTTCTTACTAATGAGAGATGCGGTTGTTGAAAAAATTGCGAATCTTGAAAAGCAAAAAAAAGAGTTAAATGAAAGCCAAAACGCCAGGCAGGAGTTCATAGACGCAATGACAACATTCAGCGCTAAAATTACACTGGATGGGATAGTTGCTGAAGTAAATCAGACGGCAGTGGATATGTCGGGTAACCGGCAAGAGAAGATAATTGGTCGACCGTTTAGGGACGGTTCCTGGTGGTCGTATGACAGATCGATACAAAACCAATTGGATGAAGCGATCAAAAAAGCAGGGTCAGGCAAACCGCTTGGTTATAATGTTAAAATAATGGCCGGTGATGATAATTACATCACAATAGCATTTAACCTTCAGCCGGTATTCGATGATAGCAAAAAAGTAAAATACCTGATTGCTGAAGGCAGAGATATCAGTCATTTAAAAGAAACCGAAGCCGAACTCGAAAAGCACAGGGACCATCTGGAAGAACTGGTTAATGAGAGAACAGTTGAATTGAAAGAGGCAAACAGATCCCTTGCAAGGCTTAAAACAGCAATAGAGCAATCGATGGATGGTATCGCTGTCGTTGATAATAATGGGTATATTATATTTGTCAATAAGGCATGGGCCAGGATGCATGGTTGGGAAACAGATGAACTGCAGGGTGAAGAATATAACTTGTTTCATACAAAAGAACAACTTTTAAAAGAAGTCAACTATTTTAAAAAAATGGTTCGTAAAAACGGGAAAAACGAAGGTGAGGTTCCCCACGTAAGAAAAAATGGTACAGAATTTCCGACATGGATGAGTGTTTCTGAGCTTAGAGAAGATAATTGGAAAGAAGAAACAGGAAATGTAATCGGGATTGTATGTATAGCGCGGGACATTACTGAACAGATTAAAGCAGAAACTGATCTTGCGGCCGCTCAAAATGAACTGATAGAAAAAGCTCACCAGGCCGGTATGGCTGATATTGCAACTGGGACATTACATAATGTGGGAAATATTCTGAACAGTGTAAAAACATCAACGTACGTGATAACAGACGTACTTAAACGATCATCTTTAGAAGGATTTATAAAAGCCAATGGCCTTTTAAAGGAAAATATTGATAATATTGAAGACTTTATTGTTACTAACCCGAAGGGTTTAAAGCTAATGAAGTATTTTTTGAAACTTGAGGATAGTTTCAAAAAAGAAGAAGAAAAAATAAATAAACACCTGATACGTATGAAAAATAAAGTTGAAGCTATTTCCGAAGTGATCACCGCTCAGCAAAATTATGCCGGGGCAAATTCATTAAATGAAAAATATGAGCTTTCAGAAATTGTTGAAGACGCGCTTACCATGCAAGCAGGATCTATGGAAAGGTATAATATAGTCATTGAAAAGGATTTCAGGAAAGTTCCGCAGGTCAGCGTACAAAAAACCAAACTGGTACATATTTTGATCAACTTGATTCAAAATGCTAAAGACGCAATGCTTGAAATGGCCGCTGATAAAAGAAGACTCAAATTTATGATTTATAGTGAGAACGGGGCAATATTTATTAAAGCATGTGATACAGGGAGTGGAATAAAAAGGGAAAATCTGGATAAAGTCTTTTCACATGGATTTACGACAAAGAAATCAGGGCATGGATTCGGTTTGCACAGCAGCGCAAATTATATGAGTGAAATGGGCGGAAGAATGTGGGCAGAGAGCAAAGGAGTGGAGGAGGGAGCCGAATTCTATTTGAGATTTCCGATATCTCTTAAAGCTGAAAAGATTAACAATTAAAGAAAGGGTATCAACCATGAGTAAAAAGATGGTAATCGGGCTCTTGCTGTTTTTCATGTATATTACAATCGGTTCCTGTACCAGTAATAAACCATCACTTGAAGAGCAAGAAATACTTGGCGCATTGACAAAACTGCAAGAAAGCATCGACGCACGGGGAACATATAATAAATTTGGAGATTTATTGTTATACGCAAAAATAAAAATTGACGCATATCAAACAGGTGATAAAAAAAAAGACTGTTTTTTTAATGCCATCAATAAATGCTATTTATCTTATGAAATATGTCACAAAGCATGGAAAATAAAAGATAAAGCAAAAGAAAAGAAGAGAAAGGAAGATATGGAAAAGACCATGTCTTTCTCCCAGGGATTTGCTGCGGTGAGCCTTGCCGCTGCAAAAGAGTGTTTTGATCACTAAGGGGTTTATATTCGATTGATCATTGAAGCCATGTAACCAGCCCCAAAACCGTTATCGATATTTACCACAGCAACGTTTGAGCTGCAGCTGTTTAACATTGCGAACAAGGCGGTTAGGCCGCCAAAGCTCACTCCATAACCGATACTGGTAGGTACAGC
The DNA here is from genome assembly GCA_030593645.1 of Deltaproteobacteria bacterium. GTDB lineage: Bacteria > Desulfobacterota > Desulfobacteria > Desulfobacterales > JAUVGT01 > JAUVGT01. The sequence goes on along the minus strand of JAUVGT010000097.1, from coordinate 9,165 downwards.
AATAACAGGAGTATTAACCATCCCTGCGACCACACTTGGAAGCGCGCCTTCCATCCCGGCCGCTACGATCAGGATAGATGCTTGATCGATAATGGTCTTATGTTCAAGAAGGCGGTGAATACCGGCAACACCCACGTCAAAAATTGATTTAACCTGATTCCCCATTGATTCCGCAGTTAAGAATGCTTCTCTGGCCACAGGGATATCCGATGTTCCAGCCGAAATGACAAGAATAATCCCTTTCCCCTGAATCGGAATATCTTCTTTTTTAGTGATAATCATTTTTGCGTCCTGGTGATAAACAGAGTCAGGAATATGCGGGATTACCTCAGCCGCCTTTTCCTTATCAACCCGGGTCACAAGGATAATTTTTTCCTGGATTAGCATTTTTTGCATAATACCGACTATCTGATCAGTCGTTTTTCCCTGACCAAAAATTACTTCAGGAAATCCTTTTCTCAAAGATCTGTGGTGATCGATATGAGCGTATTCGATGTCTTCGCATGGTAAATGCTTTAGTTTTTCAACTGCATCACCGACTGAAGTATTTCCTGAAGCCACGGATGAAAGAATACGATTTAATGATTCATAGTCCATAAACTAATTAAAGGTCCTGTTCTTCGATGTCGCCAGGTACTGGATTATCTGTATCACCGGTTTCGGATTTTTTCTCTTCCGGTGGCGGGTTTTTGGGGGTCGGTTTTTTTGCTTTCGGTTGTGATTTTTTAGTGATTTGATTTGTGATATTTTTAAGTTCCTTAATCTGGTTTTGGATGGATTGGATTTTGTTTTCCAGCCTTTTTGCACTAAGGTTAAGTCGATCTTTATTTGATTTTTGTGCTTCCTGAAGCTTTTGATCTAATAACTTCTTATCGATTTTATCTTTTATCGACGCGGATATATCTGTTCGGAGACTGGCCAGATCCTTTTTTGCCTGGTCCACAATTTCGGAAAGATCTGAAAACTTTTTTGCAATGAGATCCTCCATCTCGGTGACTTGTGATGAGATATTCTTCAATTCTCCTGCGGTTTTTTGATATTCTTTTTTATCGACTTTAGCTGAGTGAAGCTTTTTTAATGAATGGTTTGTTTTTTTTAGATCACTTTTGATGGAAGAATATTTTTTTTCAAGATCATCGGTTTTTGTGTTAAGAGATTTTTCAAGCTCTTCATATTTTGATGATAAACCATATACTCTGGAATCAATGTCTTTAGAAAGCGATTCAACATTTTTTGTTCCTGTGTCCTGATTGACTAATAATTTATGCTTTAAATCAAAGTAGACGAAAAACAGGATAACCGCAAAAAGACATGGTGTTAGGATAGATAGAAATAGTACTTTTCTACTAAGTTTGTCAATGCGTAAGTCTTTTAGGTCTTCTTGGAAAGTGGTTGTTGCGCTACCGTCGTCAGCATCGAATTTAAATCGTGATGTTTCTTTTTTTTCATCCATAATGTGTTATTCCCATTCTATTGTTCCTGGTGGTTTTGAGCTGATATCGTAAACAACCCGGTTTACTCCCTTTACTTCGTTGATAATTCGATTTGAAATTTTTGCCAGCAGCTTATGCGGTAATTTAGCCCAATCAGCGGTCATTGCGTCTTTACTGGTCACGGCCCTGACTGCCACAATATTTTCATAGGTTCTTTTATCACCCATTACACCCACACTTTTAATGGGAAGCAATACTGCAAAAGACTGCCACAGTTTCTTATAATACCCGGCATTCCTGATTTCTTCAAGTAAAAGTTCATCAACATCCCGAATGACTGCAAGCCGCTGTCTTGTAATTTTCCCGATAATTCGAATCGCGAGTCCAGGACCAGGAAAAGGCTGCCTCCATATCAATTCGTCTGGAAGGCCAAGCTCTTTTCCAAGCTTGCGGACTTCATCCTTGAAAAGATATTTCAGGGGTTCTACAAGTTTTAATTTCATTTTTTTTGGAAGACCGCCCACATTGTGATGGGATTTTATGACCGATGTGGGACCGCCAAATGCGGATACCGATTCTATAATGTCAGGGTAGAGTGTTCCCTGTGCCAGGTAATCAGCATTTTTTATCTTAGCGGCTTCATTTTCAAAAACATCCATAAAAATTTTTCCAATGATCTTCCGCTTCTTTTCAGGATCGGTAACACTTGATAATGCTTTTAAAAACTTATTCACGGCACTGACAAACCTGATATTAATATTCAGGTGCTGTTTGAGACTGATTTTCAACTGTGAGGCTTCATTTTTTCTTAAAAGTCCGTTGTCCACAAAAATACAGGTTAAATTTTTACCGATTGCCTTTTGAATCAGGCTCGCGGTAACCGATGAATCAACACCACCGCTTAGACCCAGTATCACTTTACTGTCCCTGACAGTATCCCTGATATTGGAAACTGATTCTTTGGCAAAGGATTTCATTGTCCAGTTTTTTTTGCATTTGCAGATATTAAATAAAAAATTGCGAATTATTTTTTTACCCTGCGGCGTGTGTTCAACTTCAGGGTGAAACTGGAGACCGAATAACTTTCGTTTCGTATTATAGACGGCCGCGATTCTTGTATTATCTGTTGACGCGGAAATTACAAATCCGTCAGGAAGGGATTCAATCGAATCGCCATGGCTCATCCAGCAATTTGTTTTTTTATTAATCCCCTCTAATACATTGATTTGTTTTTTTAAATTGAGCTCAGCAAATCCGTATTCACGTTTTTTTGCGTATTTCACACCGCCGCCCAGGGCATCTACCATAAACTGCAAACCATAGCATATGCCAAGGATTGGAATATTGAGGTCAAAGATTACTTTGTTCGCCTTTGGACTGTTTTTTTCATAAATACTTGACGGCCCGCCGGAAAGAATAATGCCCTCAGGATTCAGTTTTTTGATTGAGCTGATTGCGATGTCGGGCGGTACGATTTTACAAAACACATTATTTTCCCGAACCCGACGGGAAATTAACTGGTTAAATTGAGATCCAAAATCGATAATAAGAATCATGGTATCCTTTCTAAACAATTTGCGAAGTCAGGCTGAATATGTTAAAGACAGCATCAAAAGTCAACTTAATTTTAATAATTATATGAACCTATTGCAAAACAAATGATCATACAATTTTATGAAATACAAACTCCTGATGGGGCAGAAAAATTAATTGAGCTTGGAATTGATCATATCGGCAGTGTGATTATTTCAGAAGAATCGTGGAAAGTAACTGAAATATATGAAACTATTAGAAAGGTTGAACATTCAGACCATTCAAAAAGCAGTCTGATTCCACTCTATTCGAATCGTGACGCAGTGTTTAAGACAATTGACTACTATAAGCCGGATATTATTCACTTTTGTGATTCTCTATCGAATCATCAAGGTGTTTATTCTCATTGTAAAAAGGTGTTAAACCTGCAGGAAATGGTTAAAGAGAGTTATCCTGAAATTAAAATAATGCGATCGATCCCGCTGCTTCAATCAGGTATGTCTGCTAAGACTGTATTTCTTGAATTGTCACGGTTATTCGAACCGGTCAGTGATTATTTTCTTACAGATACATTGCTCGCAGAAAGTAATGGTGTAACTGAAGAAAATCAGCCGGTTGAAGGATTTATCGGGATTACAGGAAAGACCTGTGACTGGGACATGGCCGAAACCCTTGTTAATGATTCTAATATTCCAGTCATTCTTGCAGGCGGGTTGTCACCGGAAAATGTTGCTGAAGGTATTATAAAGGTGAGGCCTTTCGGTGTAGACAGCTGTACTTTAACCAACGCGGTTGATTCGAATAACCATCCGGTTAGATTTAAGAAAGACTATGAACGTGTAAAGAATTTTATCGCGGAAGTGAGACGGACGATTAACTCGGATTTCTCACCAACTTGAAATAGAACCCCATTGAAGGTTTTGAAACCAAAACCGTATTGAATAACTTTATATTCCAAATGTATTGAAGGGATGGTAAAAGATGCTTGAAAGCGGAAATCTTAAAAAAGGTCTAAAGATTGAGATAGAAGGTGAGCCATATGTGATTATTAAATTTGATTTTGTTAAACCAGGGAAGGGTCAGTCTCTGTATAAGTGTAAATTAAAAAATATGATAACCGGTGCGCAATTTGACAAAACATACAGATCGGGTGAAAAATTCAATAAAGCCGACCTGGAAGAAAATGAAATGGAATATCTTTACTTTGATGGTAATCAATATTGTTTCATGAACACCACAACGTACGAGCAGGAGTTTCTCTCGGATGAACAAGTGGGGGATGCTAAGAATTTGCTTAAAGAGAATATCAAATGTAATATTTTATTTTTCGAACAAAATCCAATCGGTATTTCTCTTCCAATCTTTGTAAACCTGAAGATAACGAAAGCCGATCCCTGGGTCAAAGGAGATACCGCATCCGGTGATTCAAAACCGGCTACCCTCGAAACCGGTCATATGATACAGGTACCGACGTTTATTGAAGAAGGAGAGATTGTCCGGATTGATACACGAACCGGTGAGTATGTGGAGCGGGTCAAAGAATAGACGCTTCATTAAACTTTATCGAAGAAATGAACGTCGAACATTGAACGTCGAACGTCCAACATCGAATAATGATGTCGCTTTGCTCAATCGATTTTTATAACAATCTAATGCATAATACTGATTCCTGCTTTCGCCAAGGCTATTGCGGACGAATTCAAAGCTGGTACTTTGGCTCTGGATATTAATTCAGTCAATATTTATAAAAATTAGATAAAGCGGAGCGTAGTCCACATTCGATGTTCAACGTTGGGCGTTCGATGTTCGACGTTAGTCTTTTTATCCCTCTACAATCTCCGATCATACATTTTACCCATACCGTATTCGTCCCGGCGCATGAACTTTTCTTTTGCGGGGCCAATGACCTGCATTTCCGGGTGCTCAATCTGCACTTCAATCGCAATTTTCATCTCTTTGGTACAACCGGTGCTGTAGGTGGCATCCTTCCCGACCCATTCAGGTGGAATTTTGATCTTGAGAATTTCAAAAGCCAGTGCAATATCATCATATGTCTGAAATCTCCAGATATCGATACATCCGCTTCTCTGTACAATTTCCCACATATACATCAAATCATCCGCATCCATGCCGGGTTCGTAGAATTCTGAAGGATTAATAATAAATGTCATGGCGGATTGCTCTTTCCAGTGTTTGATAAAGGTGCTCATGATTTTTTTGGCCATTTTTATCTTTCCGGGAATTGAACCGATAATTCCGCTGTAGAAAGCGACGGTCATACCTTTATTTTTTGCGGTTTTCATCTGCCCTATGATGGTCAAGGCTTTTTTTTCAAGATCTGAATGTGAAAACTTAATGATCCCGGGATGCCGGGGTTTAAATGATATATCTATACTTTTATCAGGATTCGCTGATATATTAAAAATATCCTGAGTGAATTGAAAATCAGTTTCGAAAAAACGATGCCTTTGATCGGGTCCCCTTGATATCACCGCGTCGACTTCTTTGAATATCCTGGCAAATGTTTTTGAAGCCAGGAGCAAATTGAGATTTTCATGCGTACCGTCAGAAACCACGATAATTTTATAACCACTCTTTATTCTTTTCGCCAGATTATTTTTACTGAGGTTTTTCTCAGTAACCAGCAGTGATCCTTCAAGCTCTTTGTTTAATACTTTATCCTCCTGGGTATCATTGATATCAACCTTTGTAAAAATAGGGCCCTCTTTTAATGAGATAATAATTTTATGGCCCAGATTGGTTAAAAACCGGATCATTGCCAGGTCAACCATAATTTCTCCGGCTTCATTAGCGATCCACAGAATACGTTTACCGATTCGCGATGATTCGGAGGAGTTTGTAATGCCTATAAAATTAAAAAACGGCCTTGCACCGTTTCCTTTGATCTCATGAGATAAAAGCTCTTGATAATCTTTAGCCGTGAGATTTGAAGAACGATCTGATTCCCAGATGTTATCGTTCGAAGTCAGTGAGAGCAGTCTCTTTATTTCAAACTGATTTGCCAGTTCCCTCAGGCTTGAAAGGCTTTTTGAATGATTGGTAAGATCCATATCATTCATATGATCCATGGCACTTTTTAATGCGTCGGAGTTCATAAACTCACTCATTCTTTTATTCCGTATCATTTTTTCATTTAAATACGGATCTTCAATCTGTGTACGGTTGCGGTAGATCCGTATCAGACGTTTTTCAAGCCTTGAAGGGATCATTATCCTGTCCTTTATTTCATGCCTGTATTTAATCTTGATAAGAGCTCTAAGATAGCTTCGCTCTTCCTCGTTTTCGATCTGTTCTTTTATGAGTTCCACGATTCTCGAATATACTTCTTTATATTTTTTCAGTATATATTTTGGATTCTTACGACTCATAATACTTTCAAACATTCGCTTTGAACATGGATAATACCTTTCATCTTCCTTCAGATAGACCATAAACCGGATTTGTTCAGACGAGGCGGCATGATTGGGGTATGTGTAATAATCCAGATGATTTTCTATAAAAAACACAGTAAGCCAGGCATCCTGTTCAGGAGTAATGTCGAGGCTTTTAACTGAAGTAATTTCAGCTGACCTGTTGTTTGTTGAACTTTTTTTCAATTTTATTTCCTTTTTAATCGTTTTTTTGATGGTCTCGTAAAAAGTCCGAATGTGACGGTTTCGTAAAAAGTTCAAATTCAAGGCGTGCAAATTTCGTAATCATGAAGTGTACTTATCGGACCCGCCCTGTTAAATCTGTCTTTTTATTTAACAGGGGAGTTGAATGATTGCGAAATGCAGCGTAACACAGCGGAACGCAGAAGTTGGTCCGCCTACGGCGGATTACGAGACCGTCAATCAAGATGATCCATCAACTGCATAAGATCCGTAATGATAATATCTGGAGATAAGTCTTTGCATTTGATATTGTTTTTTCTTAAACGAAGTGACCGTGAATCACCCGCAAAAAGAGCAGTATTAAACCCGGTCCGATGAGATGGATATATATCATTTAACATATCATTACCAATATAAAGCACTGAATTAACGTTAATATTCATAGTCCTTAATTTTTTTTCTGCCATCTCAAAAAGGAGGGTCGAAGGCTTTGCGTGATTGAATTTGTACGAATAATAAATCAAATCAGGGTGAAACCCAAGAGTTTGCGGTTTAGCGTCCAAAAAAAGTTCAAATAAAACAGGCGTGAAAAATTGGGCATTTGATATGATACCCATTTTAATGTGTGTGTTTTTACAAAACAAAAACAGCTTTTTAAGATCAGGCATAGGATATATGGGATTGACAAGCATTTCAAACTCAATCGCAAAATTTCTGACCAGACCGGGATCTTCGAATTCGAGTATATCCTTCCATATTAAATCAATATTCACCTCAGGATATTCTATCCCCTGATTTTTCATATCTCTGTGCTCTATTGAAATTGCTTTCACCAGGGTGTTTAACAGGGACTGTACTGAATGGTGTATATTATATTTTTTAAGTAAATCAGATAGATATTTTGTTTTTTCAAGATTATTTTTTAAAATTCCAATATCGCCTGACTCACTGATAAAAAGCGTTCCATAAATATCAAATAGAAGGCATTTAATTTTATGATCGAGTTTACCTCCGGGTATTTGAGATGTTGGGACCGGAAAAAGCGGGGTGATATATTTTCGAAGCGATTCTTTCATACTGTGATCATTCATAATATTCGTCCCATTTCAACAGACTGAAACGTTCCAGATTCAAAAAAGAAGAAAGGAGTTTTTTCTTATCAATTTTCTGTTTTATCGGTGTATGAATGACATTATGATATATTTGTAAAAGTGTGTGCCTGGTGTTTGTTAAACTATAATTTTGTAAAATCGAGTTTGTGTTTCTTTGTATCAGTTTACCGGGGTTTGAAACAAACGCAGGTGATGAAAGGTACGGATTCAATCTGATCATCTCTTTTGCAGAATTTTTACGGCCAAGCACATATTCAATGATCTGCTTTTGATACGTTTCATGAAGCAGACCGAAATCGATACAATGATCGGAAATAATGTGATTGAACAATTTTTCAATGAATTTTGATTCAATATTGCAGTCGAAACGCTCACAGCACTTGAGAATAGCGTTTTTCCAGCTTTTATAAAAAATGTTTCTTCCGATCCAATCTATTGGCACAATAAGTTTTGAGTAGAGATGGTCCAGGCTGATATGGTTCATTTCAAAATCATTACAAATATCCGGAAGCTTCCTGCCCCAGATTATTTTTCCGGCGATCCAGGGTTCAAGGAATGAAAACCCAAATCCTTCATTTATACTGGTCGTAATAAGGTATTTTGAAGATGCAACAAGCTCGGTAAAGTCCTGGTTCAATCCCGCGTCAAAAGTGACATCAAGTGATTTTTCGTTGACAAACGTTTTCCATCCCACATAGCTCTTCATATCAGAAGGGCTGTTGGGCGGGAGTGTAATGGCGAGTTTTTCATTATTATTAAAAAATAAAGACAATAAAATGGCTTCACCAACATTTTTTCGTCTTATCGCGCGGACCGGATATAATACAATATTTTCAGATTTCCTATCAGAATGGATCGTATCAAATGGAGTCACACTATTAAAAATCCTGTGAAGTCCCTTCGGATGTAATCCCGATTTAAGGAGCAGTTTATAGTCCCTTGAATTGATAACACCATAATGGCAGTCAGAAACATATTCTTCTTTAGTGTATACATCGGGTCGACCATCTTCCGCAAAGTCATGTATCTGCAGGAAGATATTTAAACCCCTGTTTTTCAGAGATTTTAATAATTTCAAAAAAGATCTGTTTTTTGCAAGGGTAGGGTTGTGAACATGAATGAGATCGCTGCCTGATTTGAATTTGGTCTTGATTGCCGAAACCACAGCATCGGCAACTTTTTCCGGATCCGGAGATGATTGAGATGGTTTATCATAACCAAGATCTTTAACAATGACAGTGTCTGCCTGAAGAGGAGTTTCAGATGTCGAACCGGAAAGTACCAGGATTTCACAATCATTTTTCAGAGCTTCTACCTGCTGTTTAAGAACAGTGGTGACTCCACCGGTTTTAAGATGATAATGTAAAAGTACTATTTTCATATTTTGGTTTTAATCATAGCGGAATAGAAAAACATCCCAATCACTAATTTTGAAATAAATTCTAATAAAAAGGAGCATGAACTTTACAGCCA
>JAUVGT010000115.1 GCA_030593645.1 Deltaproteobacteria bacterium | reverse complement strand
TGACGCACCAAACACAGATAAACCGGAAGCTTCACGGGCTCATGATGAAAAAGATCATAAAGGAGGGTCATATATATTTACAGAACCGACCGACCCCAAACTTTCTGAAACGGGAAAAAACAGCACGGTTCCTGAAAGATACTACCTTCAGATAAAAACTGTTGAAGAAACATGGATTAAAATCACGGTTGATGAAAATGAACCCAATGAATATAATTTAAATCCCGGTGATTATATGGAACATGAAGCACTTTCGGGATTCAATATTCTGGTGGGAAATGCCGGCGGCGTAAAGCTGACGCTTAACGGTAAATTATTAAAAATGAGTGGAAAAAGCGGGGAGGTAGTGAATATACGAATCCCCGATAAATAGAAAGAGCATATAAGTAAAAAAACGTTTCGGCAAATATAGAAATGAAATTGATGGTCTCGTAAAAAGTCCGAATGAGACGGTTTCGTTTTTACCTAACCCGATATCGCAACCTGGATATGATTATGCAAAGTGATCGAAGCAAAATTTTAATTGAAAGTATTAAGAGGCTCCTGAGACGCGGAGCCGCAAGCCATCTGAAAAAGATAGTCAACAAAACACATGGCGCGGATTTGTCTGTTGTGTTTCACTCACTGCCTCTTTCCAGTCAGCTCCAGCTTTTTAATATGATAGAGGTCACTGAACAGAAAGGTGTACTCTTCAGTGAACTCGAGGAAGATATCTTTCAGGATCTTATTGAAGATATGAAAGTTGAAGATGTTGCTGGGATTCTGGAAACAATGCCGGCGGATGATGTGGCGGACCTGATCGGCCAGCTTCCCGAGGAAAAATCCACACCGATTCTTGAGAAAATGAATAAAGAAGGGTCCGATGAGGTTGAAGACCTTCTCAGCTATAAAGATGATTCAGCAGGCGGAATCATGGTTCCCGATTTTATTGCCCTTAGAGAGGATGTCACCGCGAAAGAGGCCATTGAATCTCTCCAAAAGGAATACCTTGATGTGGAAATGCCTTTTTATTTATATGCTGTGGATGAATATAGTAAACTGGTTGGAGTGAGTTCACTGCGGCAGCTTGTGGTGGTTCCGCCGGAAACCCCGCTGAAAGAATTTATGACAACGGATGTATTTTCTGTTCAAACCGATACGGACCAGGAAGAGGTCGCCAGAATAGTCGCCCGGTACGATATCCTGGCTGTTCCCGTGGTCGATGATACAAACCGGTTAATGGGGATCGTTACTGTTGATGATGTATTAGATATTATCAGGCAGGAAGCCACAGAGGACATTTTGAGAATGGCTGGTGCCGGAGAAGAGTTTATCGAAACCAAATCAATCTTTAAGAGTACCCGGATACGTCTGCCATGGCTGTTTGCCAGTTGTATCGGTGGAATTATTGCGTTTTTTATCATCGGCCATTTTGAAATTGCTTTAAATAAATTTGTATATCTCGCTGCATTTATACCGGTGATTATGGGTATGGGGGGTAATATCGGCACGCAATCGTCCACAATCGTTGTCCGCGGTCTTGCAACAGGCCGGCTCAGTATAAGAGACATCTGGCAGGTTGTATTCAAGGAACTTATGATCGGATGTATTCTCGGACTTGTGTACGGAATCCTTATCGGTACGGTCGCCCATATTCAGTTCAGTAAAGGTGCCCTGGCACTCGCGGTGGGATTATCGGTTATTACCTCCATGTCAGTTGCCGCGTTGATCGGCTCATCCATACCCATGGCTTTTGCCAGATTAAATATTGACCCCGCGGTTGCAACAGGCCCATTTGTGACAACAGCAATGGATATCATCAGTGTTTTTGTCTATTTTATGATTGCCACAGCTCTTCTTGGTCTATGAATCATGTCATCGATATCAACACCTGCCGTAATGCTTAGATGTGTTGAATATGGTGACTATGATTTGATCATTACATTCTTTACCCTGAAAAGGGGCAAGATTACTGTAATCGCTAAATCAGCTAAAAAAAGTTCCAAGCGTTTTGGTGGTATACTTGAGCTTTTTTCGGTCCTTGATATCGTATACAGCACCAGCAAAGGACGTCAAAAAGGTCTGCCAATCCTGAATGAAGCAGCTTTAAAAACGCCGAATATGACCATCCGGCAAGATATCATGAAGACAGCCTACGCAAGTTACTGGGCGGATTTGATTAATATCTGGCTGGAAGAGGGTGTCAGGCAGGATCACCTTTTTCATCTTTTTAATCATGTGCTCTGCTTACTTGATACCGGTTGTGGTGATGATACCGTTATCAGTGTATTGTTTCAGATAAAATTTTTAAATTTGTCAGGCCACAGCCCGGATTTGACTCAATGCTGTGTCTGCCACAGGGAAATAGATAAAGTAAAAACCAGCAGCTTTATTTTCGATTTGTCCAGGGGCGGATTGATCTGTGAAGGTTGTAACCAGGGAAACGGTGGACAGATTTCAATTGGAAAGGGTACTTTAAAACAGCTTCAATGGATTAAAAAGAGTGATTTGAAAACCGCAGGAAGGATCCGGTTTACATCGCGCGCTATAGAAGAAAGTTTGAATTTTCTTGAGGTGTTTGTACCTTATCATCTGGGGAGAGATCCGAAAAGTCTTAAGTTCTTAAGACAGATAAGGGAATAAAAGACGAACGTCCAACATCGAACGTCGAATACTTGTCAGGCCATAGCCTCCTGACCGCCATCTTGTCCTGTCGAAGCCTTGGCGGAGTCGAAAGCTTTAGCGACGGAGGTTGGCGACGGCTGATAGAATGCGCTTCGTTTAGTCTGATTTTATTCTGAAAAGATAATTGCGATACCGATACCGACCCCGAATTCCGATCGGTTTGTTTTCCCTCTCAAACATTAAAATCAACCCCTGTTGAATCTTCTTGTATCCCCAAAAACATCCTTGAAAAATATTGAAGAAAACCTCAACTTTTTTCTGATTAATTAATAATAAATAACTTAATTATTTTTTATTTAATCGAATCCCTCAATATTGAATCGGAAGATTCACATCAAACCCTTTTTAACCTTCTAAATAAATTAAAAAAATTGTTAAAAGTTTATTGACGCTTGGTGCAGGACTCTTTATAAAGAAGTCTTTATTAAATACAATGGATATTGCTTCCTACCGCAGGGGCGGACCACTGTGTCTGCCCGAATGATAATACGAACAGATAATGGGGCAAAAGGATAAGAAATGAATTTTCAAGATATTATCATGACGTTAATCAAGTTTTGGGCACGCAAGGGATGTGTGATGATTCAGCCGTATGATATGGAGGTTGGAGCGGGAACGTTTCATCCAACAACACTTTTAAAAGTACTTGGGCCTGAGCCCTGGAAAGTAGCTTACGTACAGCCTTCCAGAAGACCCACTGACGGACGCTATGGAGATAATCCCAATCGGCTTCAGCATTATTACCAGTACCAGGTTATATTAAAACCGTCCCCGATTGATGTTCAGGAGCAATACCTGCAGAGCCTGAAAACGCTGGGTGTTGATCCGCTTGATCATGATATCCGGTTCGTTGAAGATGACTGGGAATCACCCACACTGGGAGCATCGGGTCTTGGATGGGAGATCTGGCTTGATGGCATGGAGGTTACCCAGTTTACATATTTTCAGCAGGCGGGAAGTATTGAACTGCACCCGATATCTGTTGAGCTGACATACGGGCTTGAACGGATTGCCATGTATTTACAGGGGGTGGATAATGTTTACGATCTCAAATGGAATGAGGATGTAACCTATGGCGATGTTTATCACCGACAGGAAGTGGAGCAGTCAATATACAATTTTGAAGTGGCGGATGTTAAGGAGCTATTGGAGCGATTCAACAAATATGAAGCTGAGTCGCAAAATGTCATTACAGAAGGACTGGTTCTCCCGGCTTATGAGTATTGCTTGAAATGTTCCCACACATTTAATCTGCTCGACGCGCGCGGAGCAATCAGTGTCACCGAACGAACAGGTTATATCACGCGTATTAGAAACCTGGCAAGGGCCAGCGCGAAAGGGTATTTGAAACAACGGGAAGATATGGGGTTTCCCCTTTTATAAATTGAGGTGAATATGAATAATTTATTGGTTGAAATCGGAACGGAGGAAATCCCAGCGGGATATATTAAACCCGCGTTATCGGCATTTTCCTCGATGCTCCTGCAAAAACTTGATAAGTCCAGATTGGATCATGGCAACGCCAGGACATTCGGGACTCCGAAAAAGCTTGCGGTCATAGTCGAAAATGTAATCGACAAACAGAAAACAATAACCACTGAAGTGGTCGGTCCCCCAGAAAAAATTGCCTATGATGAAAAAGGCCGCCCCACAAAAGCGGCTGAGAAGTTTGCTGAAAAAGTGGGTGCTTCAGTAAAGGATTTAAAAACCAAAAAAACAGATAAAGGTTTGTATCTGTGTGCAAAAAAAACAGAACCGGGGCTTCCCGCTGTTTCATTGCTCAAAGATATTCTTCCCCAGGTGATACTGTCTATCCCATTTCCAAAAACAATGAAATGGTCGGATTTACATATTGAATTTGCGAGACCGATTCATACCATCACGGCTCTTTTGGGGAGCAACGTCATCGGGTTTAATCTTGGTAATGTGAAAAGCGACAGGCACAGTTATGGTCATCGGTTTATGCATCCGGGTAAAGTTAAACTGGCAGATGCTGATGAATATATTAATGCATTGCGTTCGGCCAGGGTCATCGTTGATATCGAAGAGCGAAGAACGGTTGTTGAAAAGGATATTGTAAAGGCGGCAAAAAAACTGAATGGCAGTATCCTGCCTGATGAAGAACTCCTTGATATCGTAACAAACCTTGTGGAATACCCGGCGGCTGTGGGAGGACAATTCGATAAGGAATTTCTGGATCTGCCGGATGAAGTATTAATCACTTCCATGCGGGAACACCAGAAATATTTTGCCGTGACAGATAAAAACGGTAAACTCATGCCTTGTTTCGTTGCCGTAAACAATACTGTTGCAAAGGACCTGAAACTTGTGGCCAGGGGTCACGAAAGGGTACTCAGAGCCCGCCTCGCGGACGCCCAGTTTTTTTATAAAAGTGATCTGGAAGCGACCAATGAGGAACGCGTCAATAAACTTAAAAGGGTATTGTTTCAGACTAAACTCGGCACCATGTATGAAAAGATCGGGCGTGTCGGAAAGATGGCTGAATATATCGCCATTAAAATCGATTTGGGGTTGGATACCGGGGAACAGGGGATGTCTCCTAAGGAACAGGCCATAAGGGCAGCGAAATTATGCAAAGCGGACCTGGTTAGCCAGATGGTCATTGAATTCCCAAAACTTCAGGGTATCATGGGCCGGGTATACGCGGCAATTGAAGGAGAGCCTTCAACCGTGTACACGGCAATTGAAGAACATTACCGCCCCAAATATTCCGGCGGTAAACTCCCGGAAACCGTCACCGGCGCGGTGCTCAGTATCGCGGATAAGATCGATTCAGTCTGCGGATGTTTCAGCATCGGCCTGATTCCCACAGGCGCTTCCGATCCATACGCCCTTAGAAGACAGGGAATCGGTATTGTACAGATTATACAAGACAAAGGATTTTCCTTTTCCCTGACTGATTTGATTGTAAAGAGTCTTGGCCATTTTAAAGCAGGGAACGACCCGGAAAAAACCAAACTGGTAAAACACGTTTATACATTCCTGCAAAACAGGATCGCGCGTCTCATGGCTGAAGAAGGGTTTTCAAAAGATGTCATCGCCGCGGTCGTCAACATATCTGTAGATGATGTGCCCGGTGCCTGGAACCGGGTCAAAGCACTGCAGCAATTAAAGACTCAGCCTGGTTTTGAACCGCTGGCGGTGTCATTTAAGCGGGTCGTCAATATCATCAAGAAATCTGAAAATCCGACTGCCGGCCAAAAAGAAGAAGTGAACGAAAAATTGTTTGAACATGAGTGTGAAGGGGCACTTTTCGCCGCGTGCAAAAAAGTGGAAAAAAAAGTCTCAGCATCAATGGAAAAAGGGCTTTTTGATCAGGCGCTTCTTGATATTGCCGCATTGCGTGATGATGTGGACACGTTTTTTGAAGGGGTGATGGTGATGGCTGATAATACCGGAATCCGCAATAACAGGCTTGTGCTACTGGGTCGGATTGCGGCCCTTTTTAACCGGTTTGCCGATTTTTCGAAGATTTCCACATGATACAAGCCATTAATTTCGGATCTTCTCCAAATTAGTTGGTGTTAAATAAGTTAAAATATCTTATGTAATCTCAAAGAATTGTCAGCCCTTAACCTTGAACCCTGAACCGATGAAATTGGACAGGAGGGTGCGTATGAAAGTGCATCATTTGTTGTGGGCTTTGATTTGCTTGATTCGTTTTGCCATTCCTTTGGAGTCACTAGCCGAAGCCCCGGCTCAGTCTCTAACTCTTGGAGAAGCCATAGCGGCAGCACTGACACATAACCCCCATGTTGTGGCCGCCCGGTACGAGGTGAAGGCAGCCGGTTTCCGGGTGATCACCGCCCGTTCCGGGTTACTGCCCCAGCTATACTTATCCGAAAGCTTCAACCGTACAAACAGTCCCCTGTGGGCCTTTGGGACCAAACTCAACCAGGGGGCTATTGAGTCGACAGATTTTGATCCGGATCAATTGAATGACCCAGATGCCATCAACAATTTCAATACGGCCCTTTCCCTAACCTGGAATGTTTTCGACGGCGGCCAAACCTGGATCGGATGGCGCCAGGCACAGCAGGGACGCCAGGCTGCGGATCTGGGTCTGCAGCGTTCGGAGCAGCAAATTGCTGCCCGGGCAGCTAAAGCTTATGTGGGATTGCTGCTGTCCGTTGAGAACCACGATGTTATGATTCAATCTTTGGAAACCGCCCGGGCTCATCTTAAACTGGTTCAAGACCGCTTCCATAGCGGGGTATCGGTAAAAAGCGACGTATTACGTGCTCAAGTGCGCATTGCCGATCTGGAGCAAAAGCGGTTAATGGCGCACAGCCGGATCCATGTGGCCCAGGCCATGCTGCATGCTGTCATGGGGCAGCCCGATGCCGGTCGTATCGCCCCGGCCGCCTCATTTGAACACCTATCGGCCCCCAAAGAGGATCTGGCCCAATGGATCGATCGGGCCCTGGAAAAACGTCCTGATTTAAAACAGCTCGATATCCAGAAAGTGATTGCTGACAAAGGGGTGGACCTCGCCCGGGCCGAATACTGGCCCACACTGGCTCTGCAGGGCAGCTACGAAATCAACAGTGAAGACTTTAGCGAATCGACGGATAATTACACCGTGGGAGCCATGCTTCGGATGAATCTGTATAGCGGTCAAAGGATTTCTTCCAAAACAGCAGCAGCCAAAGCCATGGTGGCAAAGGTAAAATCTTTGCGCAGGGGCTATGAACTGAAGGTGCGGGTGGAGACCCAGCGCGCATTTTATCAGGCCCAAAGCACCTGGCAAAGCATCGCCGTGGCCCGTAGTGCCGTTGTCCTGGCGGAAGAGGGCCTGCGAATCGTGGGAAACCGATATGGCAATGGATTGCTTACTATTGTAGATTTACTGGATGCCCAGGCAGCCCTGCAGCAAGCCCGTATACAGCTCTTTAGAGCCATGCACGGCTACAAAGTGGCCCGTATTGAATTGGCCCTGGCTGCAGGCGCTATTGATAGGAATTTTCAATGACAAGGCTGGGAGATAGCCTGCAATCACTTTCGATGACATTAATACTTAAAACCTGGAGTTTGGCATGAAGAAAATACCTGGTTACATGTTTACAATTGTTTTGGCTATCGCTTTTTTGGGTTCATGCGGCGATAAAATCGAACCGGGCACAACGGAAAAGAAAGAGAGTTCCGTTGTCAAAGCCCCGGTTGCGGTGGCTAAGCTGACCCGGCAGCCATTTTTATATGAGGCGGTGGGAACGGTTACCGCCCGAACGGCCAGCACCATTTCAAGCAAGCTTATGGGGGTGATTCAGACTGTGCATGTGCGTGAAGGCGATCTGGTCAAAAAAGGTGATTTGCTGGTGACCATTGATCAGCGCCAGGTAACCGCCCATCTGGCGAAAGCCCGGGCCGCGGCTGAAATGGCCGCCAAAGAGTACAAACGTTATCAAAAACTGCTCGAGACCCAATCGGCTTCCCAACAGGAGTTTGATCGTGCCGAAGCCAAATACCGCCAGACACAGGCCGTCGTAGCCGCAGCACAGGTTAGCAGCAAAGACGCCCGGGTCCGGGCTCCTTACGACGGCCGGGTGGTCGCAAAAATGATCAATTCGGGTGATCTTGCATCGCCGGGTACACCCTTTCTAACCCTCGAACAAGAGGGCTTCTATTGCACCGATCTGGTACTGCCCGAACGTCACATCCAGTCGGTCCAGGTCGGCAAATCGGTCAAAGTAGTGGTGCCGGCCATGAACAATCGGGATTTTGACGGTGAGGTGGGCCGCATCGTTCCTATGGCCGATGCCCGCAGCCGGTCTTTTCAGGTCAAGGTGCGTATGCCCGAAGGATTCGACTACAAATCCGGAATGTTTGCGCGGGTTTCCATTCCTGTGGGGGGTACACGCATGCTGCTCATTCTTCGAAGTGCTGTCGTAGCACAGGGACAGTTAAACGGAGTTTTTGTTGTGGATGAAGCCGGGATTGCCCGCTTCAGGCTGGTGCGTATCGGCAAAACCGTCGGCTGGCAGGTAGAAATCGTCTCCGGCCTCACCGACGGCCAGCGCTATGTCTCTATAGTGCCCATTGATATGAAAGACGGTGTTAAAATAGAAAGCGAACCCTTAATGGAGAAGCCATGACCGATACAACAGGCACCGCCGGTAAAATCACCCGTTTTTTTATCGATTCCAAATTGACCCCCCTGCTGGTTGCGGCCTCTCTTTTACTGGGGGTTGCCGCAATGGTGGCCCTTCCCCGGGAAGAAGAGCCGCAGATCATTGTGCCCATGATCGATATCTTTGTACAGATGCCGGGCGCCAGCGCCAAAGAGGTGGAGCAGCGCATTACCAGTCCCATGGAAAAACTCCTATGGGAAATTCCCGGGGTGGAGTATGTCTACACTACCTCCAGTCCCGGTATGAGCATGGCGGTGGTGCGATTTTTTGTTGGCCAGGACGAAGAGCATTCCATCGTACGGCTGCAGTCCAAGCTTATGGCAAACGTTTACCGCATTCCCTGGGCAGCCACACCCCCTTTGATCAAGCCGCGCTATATTGATGATGTGCCCATCCTGGCCCTGACCTTTTGGTCTCCGGAGGTGGCGCCGTACACACTGCGGCGGGTGGCCGCCGAAGTGGAAACGATCATCAAGCGTGAACCCAATGTCTCCATTACATCAATTATAGGCGGGGCTCGGCGTCAGGTTCAGGTACTCTTTGATCCGCTGCGGCTGGCATCGGTGGGTATTGACCTGGAGCAGGCTGCAATGATGCTGCAGGCCGCCAACCAGGAGGCCGATGCCGGCGGTTATCCCTCCCCAAATGGGCAGGTAACCGTTCATGTGGGTGGTTTTTTAAATACCACCGAAGATGTGGGCCGGGTGGTTCTGGGCATCCATGGCGGCCGTCCTGTCTATGTGCAGGATGTGGCAAGTATTGAGGATGGCCCGGAAGAACCAGGCCAGTATCTTTTTTTCGGCACCGGACCGGCCGCTGAAGAAAAGCAAATCAAAAACCAGGGCCGCTATCCTGCCATCACCTTAACAGTGGCCAAACGCAAGGGTACCAACGCCATAGACGTGGCCGAAAAAGTGCTGCACCGGATCGACGATGTGCGCGGGACCATCATTCCCGATAACATCGAAATGACCATTACCCGTCACTATGGCGAGACCGCCAAAGAGAAATCGGATGAGCTGCTCTATCATATGGCCATCGCGGTGATCTCGGTGACCCTGCTGATCTGGTTTACCCTGGGACGCCGGGAATCGGGTGTGGTGGCCCTGGCTATACCGGTGACACTGGCGCTGACCATGGCCACCTTTTATCTTTACGGTTATACACTCAACCGTATCACTTTATTTGCTTTGATCTTTTCTATCGGTATTTTAGTGGATGATGCCATTGTGGTGGTGGAAAATATGGTGCGCCATAACCATATGCCGGAAAACAGGGGACGCAGCCGGTTCAAAGTGGCCATCGAGGCGGTAAACGAGGTGGGAAATCCCACCATTTTAGCCACCCTGGCGGTGATCGCCGCCATATTGCCCATGGCCTTTGTGGGGGGCCTGATGGGGCCCTATATGCGGCCCATTCCGGTGGGAGCTTCGGCGGCCATGATTTTTTCCCTGTTGGTGGCCTTTATTGTTACCCCCTGGGCGGCGGTGCGCATGCTCAAATCGGATGCCCGCGGGCACGGCCATAATGATTCCCAGGAGGATTGGAGCACGCGTTTTTATCGAAAGGTGATGAACCCCCTGCTCCACGACAACCGTTGGCGCTGGTCTTTTTTAGCCGGCATTGTGGGCCTGCTGCTGCTGGCCTGTACCATGGTGGGTATTGGTATGGTACGTGTAAAAATGCTGCCCTTTGACAACAAAAGCGAATTCCAGGTGATTATCGACATGCCCGAAGGGGCCACCCTGGAGGCGACCGCCGCGGCCGGCCAGGAGATGGGGGATTATCTTTCCACTGTCAATGAAGTTATCGATTACCAGATCCACGTGGGCACCAGCGGCCCTTTTAACTTCAATGGTCTGGTGCGCCACTACTATCTGCGCCAGGCGGCTAACCATGCCGATATTCAGGTGAACCTGGTGGAAAAAGGGCATCGCAAGCAGCAGAGTCATGCAATCGCCAAACGAGTGCGCCCCAAACTGGTCGAAATTGCCCGGCGCCATCAGGCGCGCGTCAAAGTGGCCGAAGTGCCTCCAGGCCCACCTGTGCTCTCTACCCTGGTGGCGGAAATCTATGGACCCGATTATCAACGCCAGCGGGAGATTGCCCTTCAGATCATGCAGGTCTTTGAGGGAACTGCCGGTGTGGTGGATGTGGACTGGTTTATGGAAGAAGAACACCCTCGCTATCACCTGAATGTGGATCGGGAAAAAGCCGCCCTTCACGGTATTACACCGCACCAGATCAGCAGCACTTTAAAGCTTGCAATGAGCGGCCGGCAGGTAGGGCTGCTGCATCAACCCAGGGAAAGGGAAGATGTGCCGATTATTCTCAAGCTGCCTTTGGCCGAACGCGCCGATGTGAAACGCCTGGAAAGCATCAAAATACGGGCCACTGACGGCAGTCTGGTTCCGCTTTCCTCACTGGTACGGGCGGAGATGACATTACCCGATAAAAGTATTTACCATAAAAATCTCATGCCCGTGGTTTATGTGATCGGTGATGTGGCCGGTGTCAAGGAGAGTCCGGTATACGCCATTTTGGAGATGCGTAAAAAAATCGATGCCATTCAGCTGCCCGAGGGCTACGGTATTAAACAGCACACCGCGAATCTGCCGGACAGCGATCGAAAGTACGCCATGAAGTGGGACGGCGAGTGGCATATCACATACGAAGTTTTCCGCGATTTAGGCATTGCTTTTGCCGTGGTACTGATTCTGATCTTTGTGCTGGTGGTGGGGTGGTTCCAGTCCTTTACTACGCCCATCGTGATCATGGCGGCCATTCCCTTTTCTCTCATCGGTATTTTACCGGCCCACTGGGCCATGGGAGCCTTCTTCACAGCGACCTCCATGATCGGTTTTATTGCCGGCGCCGGCATTGTGGTGCGCAATTCCATTATACTGGTGGATTTTATTGAACTGCGGATCAAAGAGGGCGTGCCCCTGGATCAGGCCGTGGTGGATGCCGGGGCGGTGCGCTTTCGTCCCATGATGCTCACCGCAGCCGCCGTGGTGGTGGGAGCCTCGGTGATCCTTTTCGATCCCATTTTTCAAGGTCTGGCCATCTCACTGATGGCCGGCGAAATTGCCTCGCTGCTCTTTTCCCGCATGACCGTGCCTATTTTGTACTACTTGGAAAAACGTCGGGAATCGCCCCGCGGCCGTGGTGCCGGGGAGCTTACTGCTGAAGCGCAGGAATAGTCGGGATTTCCAGAGGGAGTGGGAGCGGATTCTGTGTACAGTCGAGTGTGCGATAGAGTTGTGAATTTATTTTTGCGCAAACCCTTAGATCGATTTTTATTTTATCAAATAAAACCTGGTCCTTTGGGCCAGGTCAGAGATAAATGGCTCTGCCATAAGAAATAAATCAAAGTGACTAAAGTGAGCTAAAGTGCACTAAA